>JBKPAL010000241.1:0-3074 GCA_046726395.1 Acidobacteriota bacterium | reverse complement strand
AGAGCCACTCCAGCACGCTCTCCTGGCCGCCGGTAGTTCACCAGCAACGCCAGCGCGGAGCCGGAGACAAGTCCTCCGAGATGTGCCGCATTGTCGATGATGCCTCTTCCTAAGTAACCGATGAAGAGATTGATCAGAATTATCGGCAGCATGCCAGTGCCGAAAGCACGTTTGAAACCTTCGGGAAGCTCATGCCGAAATTTGATACCGAAAACAAACAGCACACCGACTAGACCAAACAATGCACCAGAAGCACCGGCGGAGGGCCAATCAACGCTGCGAAAAAGAAACCTGCCGAGCCGTCCCGCCGGAATTGGTTCCTCAATTACGGTCCAAAAACTGGCAGCAACGCCGGCAACACCAGTGAATACCCAAAAAACGACAAACTTTGCAGAGCCGTATAGTTTTTCAACGTACGGACCAACTATCCACAGGCTGTACATGTTGACGAACAAGTGAATCAAGTTGACGTGCACAAATACCGGAGTCACGAGCCGCCACCATTGGTGATAGTCGCGGATGAGAAGGTTTACCTTTGCTCCATAAGCAACCAACACTTCTGTAGGAAAACCTTGCCACAAGGCAGTCGCAGTCATTCCGCTCGACTGCCACATCAAAAGAAAAATGAATAGGTTGGTGATCAGGAATACGATCGTGAATTTGTAGGGACGATTGAGTATTGCGCGTGCGAAGCGGAGCGTCTCGCGGTCAGGATGAGATGTAGCGGCAACGGTGCGAACGCCAGCTACTGGTTCTCCGCACACTGCGCATTGTGGTTCGCCCGCACCGACGATAGCACCACATTTGCGGCACATAGTCGGGCGCTGCTTGTTACTTGATGCTTTAGCGTCAGGCAAAGTCGTCTACGTTAATTAGCGTGATGCTTCCACAATGAAAGCATCACGCTTAGACTTCTTCAAAAATTGTGTGGCCGTTCTGGAGTAAAGAAGGTGCGCAGTTCGTTTACTCACGGATGCGCTCGATCAGATTCACCAGATCGTCAGCATGTTCTTCTTCAACCGCAAGTATACTTTCCATCAGCCTACGCGAGGTTGGATCGTCATTTCCGAAGTAGGCGATCATTTCACGGTAGCTATCAATTGCAATGCGCTCTGCCACAAGGTCTTCTTTGATCATGTCAGTCAACGTCGTGCCTTCCACGTATTCAGCGTGACTGCGCGTGAGCAATCCTTCGGGATTGAAGTTTGGCTCACCCTGCAGCTGCACGATTCGTTGCGCAATCGAATCAGCATGACCCTGTTCATCGTTTGCGTGTTCCAGGAATTCAGCAGCGACGCCCTCCGCATGAATACCAGTAGCCATAAAATAATGACGTTTGTAACGAAGAACGCAAACGATTTCGGTGGCAAGTGCTTCGTTGAGAATCTTGATAGCAGTTTCGCGATCGGCGGTATAACCCTCGGTGACGGCGCCGTTTTCGATGTGCCGCCGAGCACGTTCGCGCAAAGTCTTCACGTCTGTCAGAAATGGTTTATCAGCCATGGCCCGACTCCTGTAAATCAAATTTTAGGGGTAGCCGATATTACTAGCTCAACAGGAGGTGGGCAAGGGAACGGTCTTGGGTCTCGTTCTTTGGTCTTTGGTCTTGGGTCTTTGGTCTTAGGTCTTTGTCCGTTGTTCGTAGTGCAATGACCACAGACCGAACTACAAGACCCAAGACCAAAGACCTAAGACCATAGCCTAGTCAGCCGAGACTTTGCCCTGGAGCTTGATTTCATTCGACGCCGTTGAATCATCAACTAGTTCAACCGGAACACGCCAGATAAGAGTCTTGATGTGGCAGGTGCCCGTATTGTCTTCACGACAATAAAAGAGCGTCAGTTGAACGCGAGCTTCTGCACTGCCAGCCTGCAGAATGCGAATCGGAATCCGCAACGGAAGTTTCAAGTCCTTTGATGCGCGCGAGAGTATTTTCTCTTGCGAACCGGGCTGAGAGTCAGCGGGAAGTGCTAATGATCGCTCACCGCGTTCTATCGAGACTTGATAGCGCTGCGGAGCTGATGGATTCAGATGGTAACCCGCAGGTAGGTCGACATCGACGAGCAAGGCGCCGTCATTCTGAACGCGAACTCGTTGCGGAGGTAACTTGATCTCATCCGCATTTGGACCAGGCTCACCATTTACCGCGCGACTCTCAACTTCAGGTGGCTGTAGTCCATCTATCCTTAGCGTCGAAGTTTGTTTGCTCTTTAGATCGATAACCCGAATTGCGTGGTTGTTAGTGTCCGCTACAAATAGTTTTCCTTTGGCGACGCTTAAACCGCCCGGCTCATAAAACGATGGAGTGGGACCATCAGCCTGCCCCGGCTTGCCCAGACCCAGAAAAGTCTTCACGTTACGCGCGCGCGGATCCAATGACCTGATCTTGTGATTGTAGGTATCGGCAATTAGCACACCATCATTAAAGACGAATACTCCCAACGGATGCTGTAATCGAACTTCGTCTCCATGCCCATCAACATCTCCAAAGTCGAATAGATCGCCGCCGACAAGTGTCTTCACTTGACCGGCGGCGATATCGATTTCGCGGATAATGTTCGATTCACTGTCAGCTACGAAGAGGTTCTTTCCATCAGTTGTGATACCAGAGGGCTGAGCGAATCCTGCTTCCAGAAGCGGTCCATCTCGTCGGGCTTCGCGACCTGAACCAGCGAATGTAGAAATCTCCTGTTTATCCAGATCGAGTTTCCAGATTTGATGTGGTCCAGCCATCGCAATGTAAAGCGTACGTCCCAGCAATTGCAGATCCCAGGGAGAGCTCAGCGGGATTGAAAGTGCCGGGCCTTGTCTAAAGTAGTCATAGGTTTGCTTTCCAGTGCCTGCTACCGTTTGCACATTCTTACTCTTCAGATCAATGCGACGTATCAGGTGGTTCTCAGTATCGGCGACGTAAAGGTTATTGCCGTCTAGTCCCATTCCCTGTGGCCGAAAGAAACTCGCCTGCGCGAATGGTCCGTCCGCGGCTCCCGCGACGCCGGTTCCAACTGTGTCGATCAGATTGCCGTCGAGTGTTGTTATGACGATTCGGTTGTGATTTGAGTCAGCAATAAACA
>JBKPAL010000240.1:0-54275 GCA_046726395.1 Acidobacteriota bacterium | reverse complement strand
TACCAACTAGCTAATCCGCCGCAGGCTCCTCTTCAGACGCGAGGTCTTGCGATCCCCCGCTTTAACAACTGTCACCATTAGGTGCCGCTGCATTATGCGGTATTAGCAACCGTTTCCGGTTGTTATTCCCCATCCGAAGGTAGATTACCTACGTGTTACTCACCCGTGCGCCACTCTACTTGCCCCCCGAAGGGAGCTTTCACGTTCGACTTGCATGTCTGAGGCACGCCGCCAGCGTTGATTCTGAGCCAGGATCAAACTCTCGTTAAGAATTTGTTCTCTGGAACATTATCGTACTGGTTGTTGTTCAGTATCCGATAATGACTCTTCTTTAGAGTTTTAGACGCGAGCTTTATCGCTCAGCGTTTGACTCTCAAAGTCATTGATATGGACACGCTCTATCTAGTTTTCAAACATCAATTCCAAATTGTGTTTGGATTGCCTTACAGACGACGAAAACTCGCCCCAAGCAAACGGAGACTTTAACCGATGACCACTACTCTGTCAAGGCGCGCTGCGTTTGCACTCTTACGGTGCTTTTAGCGTACAAAAGCGCCGCCCTTCTCAAACATTCAACTGAGAAAAGCGACACCTTGTAAGTGCCTATCAATCCTGAATGTCAATTCCCGTCTCCGAGGGAATGGGCATTATAGGAACATTCATTTCGTTGTCAAGTCTTGGTCAAACAGCCCCGGCCTTAAATTCCGTGAGTCCGTGAGGACTATTTTATCAAGCGAGCCTTAGATGCAGATCGGCCCTCAAGGTTGTCCCTCGCGAGTTGCTAATCAAAAAGTTTTTGAGGGAACTAATTTCCGCTGGGAGCCACTGCAATTAGAGCTACAAAGATAGGTTGCAGACGAAGAATTATCTACGTCTGCGATCGTTGGAAGGTAGGGTCGGCGCATTGATTCTCAGAATACCTCGCGCGTCTTTGTACGCAGAGTACTGTGCTTCGCTAATTTGTCCGTTCTGATTTTGCATTCTCACAGAGAAGACTGTGTTTTCACCATGGCGTTGAACCCGAAGCGGCAGAAAGCCCCGCAGGTCAGGACTTCGATATGCGGTGTAATGTTCCTGGTTCCTCTTGTCATACCCCAGCACGTATATGCGATCGAAGTCAGGTTCATCTACTGAGTGAGGCTGATTAGAACTGCTCTTTTCTAGAATAATCCAACTACCCGGTCGTGCTTCTTTAGCAGCGTCTTTGTCGTTTGACGAGCCGTCCTTATCACTCGTTTCTCCTTCTAACCTTTGCCACGCAACAAACTCACGGCCCGTGCGGTAGAAGATAATGTCGCTGGGCACGCTGAGCTCTACCTGTTTACCATAAATCCATCCTGCGGGTGCGGGAGAAATTGATTGAGGTAAACGGACTTTGTACCAAAGTTCATTCGGTTCTTCGGGTTCAGTGTTCTCCTCACCGCGCGCCGTTCTCGACGCACCTTGTTGCGCACTGCCTGCCTTGGGAGCCACGTCACTCTCTATAGTCTCAGACGACTTCGGCTTCGGCACTCTCTTCCAACTTACGATCTGGAAACTCGATCCACTATCAAGTCTCATCATGATGTTGTCGTTGCCGCTGCGGTCGGGAGTCAATCTTAAGTTCGAGCTTGCCCGCAGTTGTCCTGTCGCCTGCGCCGGGATTCCAGTATCTTCGTCTGCCAATTTGCGCGAGTCCGCCAGCACGTCATTTGGCATTACGTTGCGAGACTCGATCCAGCCCTCAGTGCTCTCCTCATCATGCGCACGCACTCGCAGCCAAGTTTCACGCCGTGTGTTGTCATTTGGATCGGGCACTTCAACCGACTCGAGTATCTCTACATCATCGCCACGGTTCACTTCGAGCAAGTCTGCTGCGACAACTGCTGTAGAACTACGAATCTGAGCGCGGCGCGCAACGATAACTCCGGAATCATCTCGCTTAGCAAGCGTATTGCAACCCACAAGCGCGAGCGGAATAAAAACGCAAAGCAACACTCTTGCAAATCTGTTATTCATAATCGCAAAGCACCATAGCGAACTTAGTTTCCATAACCCAAGTCTCGCAGGATTCTACGTTGGTCATTACTTATCTTCGGTGATACCGACAATCTCGTTCTGAAATCTTCCCTTAACCCATCAATTCCAAAAGGTCTCAAGAATAAGATCAAGTCGATCGGTTCAGATTTTTCAATATGATGCGAAGAGAACCCATTCATGCCTACTTGGCTATTCAAAACAGAAGTAATCACGGAGTTTGATTCACTCGACTTCGGTTCGCTTCGCTGAAACAACAATCGGTAGGCATCCGCCAATGATGACTTGCCCGCAGTCGTTCGTCTCACGGACAAATCGTAAATAAAGGCTACCAACATTCCCTTGTCGTAAACAAGGCTAGATCCGGAAGTCCAACGACGTTGTGATAACTCCAGCAGGGAAAGTTCATCACGATTAACTGCGTCCAGGTAGGAATCGTAAACTCGAGCAAGGGTACTCAGGTATTCCTGGAAGTCGATGAGCCCAAGTTGCACCGACATCACCAGCGCTTGATACAACGTGAATCCTTCGAAGAACCAATCATAGTCACCGTCGAGTTTAAGAGAGTTCGGAACCCACAAGTGAAATATCTCATGAGTCAGAATAATGTTGAGTCTCCCCATGAGTTGCCGCTTACTCTCCTGGTTGCTCAACAGCACCAATACATTGTTGCCTCTGGTCTCAGCGGTCCATCGTCCCGGTCCAGCCTGCAAGGGGAGCAATGTAAGCGCCACTCTCCTCTGAAGCGGAAAACCGGTGATTCTCGTGTAATGCTCAATTACCTCTTGGGCAAAGCTGATCGTCTCGTTCTCCGAGAAGGGCCAATCGCCGACCCTAGTCAGCGCAATTTCGCCGTTTTCAAGTGGCTTGCGTTTCTCGCGAATTTCAGGACCAACAACAATCACTGCATTCTCAGAATCGCTCGTTTGGAGACTCTCCTTCGAAGTATTCAGGTTTGACGAGGATGTCCAACCAGCCGGTAGAAGCAGATTCACGTTGACGGGGGCAGACTTTCCATCAAGCTTCGGCAGTAGATCTGCAAGCATCAACAGGCCCCCTGTGCCGTCAAGCCACGACACATGCGACTTATCCGCAGCACGCGAAGGGGCTTCGATTCTCAACGTGTATTGAACTACGGACACCCTTTCATTAGTTCTATATTCGCCCGCCGTCAGCTTATCTGCTGCAATGTGCTGCCCCTGAACGCCCACACCAGAGAAGCTCTCGATCCGCTCTCCCAAACCGATAACTCCCCCATACGTGTTCCGGAATGACCAACGGTCCGTCGCAGCAGGAGATCGAAACTTGATATTCAGCCTGGCAGAGGCAACAGAATCGATTGAGATCTGAGCATGTGCTGGTTGAGCCTCAACTGCCGATGGGAGAAAGAGTGTTAGAACCAGCAGCAGGAATTTTCCGGAATGAAGCAGTTTGCCTTGGGAACGGAAAACGGGCTTTTTAACAGGTGCGGTAGGAGAGGCGAATGATTGAGCATTGATCTTCTTTGACACTGCTTGGGCCCGCGCCTATATTACTAAAAATCTGGGCGAACCAGCGTAACAAATGGTCAACAACAAGAGTCACAGCGGATTTCAGCTCAGGCACGACGCCTACTCGCGAGTGCTTTCGCTGGTGCTGCTCGCTTTTGTTTGCTACGGAACCACTGTTGAAGCTGCCCACCGACATGGTCGCGTTTTCGCTTCTGCGGATGCGACTTCGGCTTCAGGTTTAGATAACACAACTGGTTTTGCCGGCAGTTTATCCAGCTGCAACGATTGTCTTATTTGCCAGCTTCACCAGAGCTTTTCAACGGCTGTAATTAACATCCGTTCCTGCGATGCCCCAGAGCTAGTACGCACGCGATATAACAGCGCCGCAAGCGTCCCGCTAAACTCGAGATCAAATATTCCTCAAAGCGGGCGAGCACCTCCCGTTACCTCTTAATCCGATCCCATCAGTTCGCTTCGGGCTACTGTCCCGGAGCAAGCAACCATAACCGGTGATGGGCCGCTGGGCTTTTCAGGGTTCTGAAATCTCCAGCTGCCGAAGCCATTCACAACGAGGTAACTTGATGACAAATAAGGCAATCATAGAAATCGTAAAGAGAGCGTTCTGCATTTCAATAAGCAG
Source organism: Acidobacteriota bacterium (assembly GCA_046726395.1). Taxonomy (GTDB): domain Bacteria; phylum Acidobacteriota; class Blastocatellia; order Pyrinomonadales; family Pyrinomonadaceae; genus PSRF01. Next base: position 50,129 of record JBKPAL010000240.1, on the reverse strand, counting down.
CATGTTCTTAGTATGCGCAGGTATCACTGCGGCGGCTCAAAACAACTCCGCTCTCCGCGGAACTATCACTCTTACCGATGGCGGAAAGCCAATACACAATGTGCTCGTTACAATCCTTCAACTAAAGCGAACGGTGAGTACCGATGAAAATGGAAAGTATGAATTCTTAGATGTACCGGCGGGTCGCTATGACGTGGTGGCACATCTCGATCGCGTGCCCGACACCGTTCAAAGCGTCAGCATAAATGCGGGCAATGACGCCGTCCTCGATTTTAAGATTGAGCTCACCGGTGTCCGCGAGGAAGTCACCGTCACGGCAACTGGTTCTGAACAGGCAGTGTCAAGCTCCATCCAATCGGTAGAGGTCATTGGCTCGGTGGATCTCGCGAAGAAGAATACGGCTTCACTCGGCGAAGCGCTCGATGGTGAACTGGGGGTGGCGAAAAGAAGTTTCGGTCCGGCAACCGCGCGACCTGTCATTCGAGGTTTTGATGGCGATCGCGTGCTCGTTCTTCAGGATGGCAATCGCATTGGCGGACTTGGTTTTGAGTCGGGCGATCACGCGGAACCGGTAGATGTCTTAACGGTTGAAAGGGTCGAGATTGTCAAAGGTCCCGCGACGCTACTCTACGGCAGCAGCGCGATCGGGGGTGTCGTCAACACGATCTCCGGACATGACTCCGCCCATCCAGGACTCAATGGTTACGTAACTGGCCTCGGAAGCACTAACGGAGCTCAGTTCGGTGGCAGCGGCGGTTTCGAATATGGTACGGACAGGTGGTTGGTGTGGGGCAATGGTGGCGGTCAAAGATCCGGCGACTACGACACGCCCATAGGCCACGTGCAGAACTCCTTTTCGCGGGAGAGCAGTGCCGCAGCCGGTTTTGGCTACTATCCAGAAAAGGGGTTCTTTAGTTTCAATTACAACTTTAACAAGAAACGTTACGGGATTCCCTTCGATCCAGCAGAGGAAGATCCCGAGATCGTCGAGCTGAATCCGCGGCGTCACAGCTTTGCATTCCGCGGAGGCTTTCACGATACCGGCTCTTTCATAGACGCCGGAACATTCTCCGTCCAATACAACAACTACAAGCATGCGGAAATCGAGTCGCTGACGGGTGAGATCGGTACCGCATTTAAGAACAATACGTTTGTCTACCAGGGAATCTTCGACCAACAAAAGAAGGATAGGCTTTCAGGTCGCTTTGGTTTCTGGGGACTGCATCGCGATTTCTCAGCATCTGGTGAAGAAGCTCTCGCGCCCCCTACTAAGCAGAATGCCTTTGCGGTGTTTGGGCTCGAAACTTTGGACTTTGAGCGGGTCGCGCTGCAATTCGGCGGGCGGCTGGAAACTAATCGCTACAATCCGGAAGCGACAGAGGCGCGCGGTGTTCTTCCGAAAAGGAACTTCACCGGGTTCTCTGGGGCCGTTGGCATTCGCGTTCCGACTTGGGACGGTGGTGCGTTCGTGGCCAACTACTCACACTCTTATCGGGCTCCAGCACTTGAAGAACTCTATAACAACGGACCGCACCCAGGTAATCTAGCTTTCGAAATAGGCGATCCGAATCTAAACCGCGAGCGTGGTGATGGCTTAGATTTTGGGATACGCCATTCTTCCAAGCGCGTGCGAGGTGACGCAAATGGATATTTCTACCACATCAAAGACTTCGTCTTTCTCGCGCCTACTGGCGAGGTCGATGAGGAATCAGGTCTCATAATTGCGGAATATCTCCAGGGAACAACGCGGTACGCTGGCGTTGAGACGCGTTTGGACGTCGCGCTACATCCGAAAGTCTGGCTCAATCTGGGCGCTGACTACGTGAATGCCGAACTGACGTCCACCAATACGCCTTTGCCTCGAATTCCTCCACTCAGGGGTCGAGTGGGGTTGGAACTCAGATACAAAGGACTATTGCTGAACCCCGAATTCTTCATGGCAAACCACCAGGACCGCGTTTTCGTAACGGAGACTGCGACGGCTGGCTACGGAGTCTTTGGAATCTCCGGTTCTTACCTGATTGCTCGGCAGCACGCCGCCCATATCATTTCGTTTAATGCGTTCAATCTGGGCGACACCTTGTACCGTAACCATCTCTCGTTCATCAAAAACTTTGCCCCTGAGATGGGCCGAGGCTTCCGAGTCACTTACACGTTTAGATTTTTCTAGCGGAATGCGGTTGAAATTCCTGCGGGGTTCAGCACAAATTGAACTCCGCAGCGGTTTCTGTCGTTATACCTATGGTGAATTTGACGTCCCATCGATGGTTTTAGCTCGTTGACACTGTTTCAAGCACATTCGTAGAATGGCTACAGTCACAACGCCATTTGATTTTCCCCTCTTGGCCCTTAACCTTCGAGGAATTCAAATCGTGAGTCTGGTCAAGATCATCGTCATTACAATAATCGTCATCCTGAGCATTCTGCTTTTCGGGCGATTCTTTATCTAGCCCGGCAAAATGCTGAAAGGTGCAGTGCTCAAGCACAATCTTGCGAGTTTGGGCGCGTTATTGTTCGTTTCCTCCACGAGAGCAATTCTGCTCTCAATTCTTTGCTATACCGTCGCTGGCCCACACACTGCGGCGCAGGACCCAACAGACGTAGAAGTACTACGCGTGTCCACGGATCTGGTCGTCTTCCCTGTTCGGGTCCGGGACAAGAATCACAATCGGATACTAAATTTGACCGAACGCGATCTCGCTCTGAAGGACCAAGATCGAGTTGCAACTTCACTCTATCTGGCGCCCGGCGCAGAGCGCGTAGCGCTGATGTTTGCTTTGGATGAATCCGGAAGCGTACGTGAGATTGTTGCCGAGCAAAGGGACACCGCTATCGCACTATTTAGTCACTTCAAGCAAGATTCCAGGATAGCCGTCCTCCGCTTTGCAGATCGTCCAAAACTCGTGGCGCCCTTTGACAAAGATCCAGATCAGGTTCGTTCTGCATTCGATTTCGCACCCGGGCACAACCAACGAACCGCAATTTTTGATGCAGCGCAGAAAGCGGTGGAGAGTTTCGTAAACCTTCCCGCAGATCCTTCAGAGCGACGCATTGTGGTGCTCATCAGCGACGGCTTAGATAACATCAGTACGGTCAAACCAAGTGCAGTCGTCGATGCAGCACGTGAGCACGGTATCTCGTTTTACGTCATTCATCTTCCTCTCTTTGAGCCGCGTGATGGGAGATTGGCAGTGCGGCCTCCTGCGAAAGGCTTCCGCGAACTTGCCGACAAAACCGGCGGTCGATACTTTCTGATTGGAGAAGGAAAAGCTTTTTTGACTTCGTCAAGTGCAAACAATCTTTCGCCTATCTTTCAAGCTATTGCGGAGGATCTTAAGAGTCAGTACCTGCTCGGGTTTTATGTTGGAGAATCGGCCCGCGACGGACTTAACCATCGTGTTTCAATTTCACTAACAAGACCCGGCGTATCTTATTCAGTAGCGGATCGGGGATTTTCGAGGACGCACCACTTTTCGGTGAACATGAGGGCCGGAAAAGATTCTCGATAAGAAAAACGAAAAATGTTCTCAGCTATAATCTAATCACATGAGTAAACAAGAGAAACTTCAGAAAATTCGACGCGCCATTATCAGCGTTTACGACAAAACGGGCGTGATTGAGTTTGCTCGGCGCTTACAGGAGTTTGGTATTGAGATTATCAGCACTGGCGGCACCGCGAAGCATTTGCGTGATTCGGATATGGACATACGCGACGTTTCAGAGTTAACGGGTTTTCCCGAAATGATGGGCGGGCGCGTGAAGACTCTCCATCCCTTGGTACATGGGGCTGTATTGGCTAGACGTGATAATGCAGAAGATGTCGCTGCGATGGAAGCAAACGGGATTGAACCTATCGACCTTGTGGTGGTCAATCTTTATCCGTTTGAGGAGACGATCAGGCGGCCGGATGTAACTGAGGATGAGGCGATTGAACAGATCGATATTGGTGGTCCCGCTATGATTCGTTCGGCGGCTAAGAATCACGAGAGTGTAGCCGTACTCGTGTCACCAGAATCTTACGAAGCAGTTATTGAAGAAATGACGCGACACGAAGGGGCGACGTCTTTAGCATTACGAAAGAAGCTTGCCCTACAAGCCTTCGAACACACAGCGCGTTATGACGTAGTAATCAGTGCCTACCTGCGAATGTGTGAAACTCGCATTCATGCTCGGGCCGAGGGTGTTATGGCCGGTACCGGAGGTTTTGCCGGGCGTTTGGGCGTTGGGAAAGAGGACCGCCCGTACTCAATTGAAAGAATAGAAAGCCCGCCCAGTTATGCGCAATGGACTCTGCGAAAGGCGGCAGATCTCCGTTACGGAGAAAACCCACATCAGAAAGCAGCTCTTTACGACACGGGCGCGTCGATAGGTATCGCCAGAGCCGAAGTTCTGTCAGGCAAAGAAATGTCTTACAACAACTATGTAGACGCCGATGCGGCCTGGCAATTGGTTTCAGATTTCGAGCAAACAACCTGTGCCATCATCAAGCACACCAATCCCGCCGGCGTAGGTCAGGGTTTGACGGCAGGGGAAGCTTACCTGCGAGCGCTCGCCACAGATCCAGTTTCAGCCTTTGGAGGAATCGTGGCCTTCAACTGTCCTGTTGATGGAGCATGCGCTAAAGCAATAACTGAGATATTTACCGAAGTGGTTGTCGCTCCTGACTACGATCCTGATGCGCTGGAAATTCTGCAAACGAAAAAGAACCTTAGAGTCTTACGAGCTGGAAGACCCGAAATTGCCAAAGGCCTGGAGTACCGGCAGATAAGCGGTGGCATGTTGGTCCAAACGCGAGATACCCTCAGGCTCGACCGCTCACAATTGAAGGTAGTCACAAAACGGCAGCCGACCGAAGAAGAGATCGACGCACTGATGTTCGCCTGGACTGTTTGCAAGCACACAAAATCGAACGCGATTGTCTACGCTCGGGATGGACAGACGGTAGGTGTCGGTGCTGGGCAAATGTCGCGGGTGGATTCGGTTAAGCTCGGTGCAATGCGAGCACAACTCCCAGTTGCGGGATCAGTGATGGCCTCCGACGCCTTCTTTCCTTTCCGAGATGGGATCGATGAAGCTGCGAAGTACGGTATCACTGCTGTAATTCAACCCGGCGGATCAGTTAAGGACGAGGAAGTTACCGCTGCTGCAAACGAGTACGAGCTCGCGATGGTCTTTACTGGCGTGCGTCACTTCAAACATTAAGTCAGGGAGATAACATAACCAAGGTAGAGAATATGGCCAACGAAAACATTCCAGAATCAGCTGAGTTCATTCGCTGTCGTTACTGCGGCCAGCGTAATCAAGTTCGTGCTGAAACGGTAAAAGCTCGCTGCGGCCGATGCCGACTGCCGCTTTCCGATGAGCCTCACAAGAAATTTCCGAATTTAGACAAGAACCGCTACGTACATCCTGACGACCTCAAGGCTTTGGCTGCGTTGCGCGCCATACCCGGGATGGATACCGCGGTTAAGAAACTGCTGGCCGTAACCGGCGAGTCTGTTATTCGCGTGATCTTCACCGCTAGCGCCGTGAAGGTGACTCCTCAGCAATGTCCCGATCTGCACGCCAAACTCCAAGTGGCATGCACCACGTTGGGCATCGATATGCCTGAGTTGTTCGTGCAACAGAACCCCATCGTTAATGCTTTCACCGGTGGCGTTGAGCGCCCGGTAATCGTTCTTTATTCGCAGCTTATCGAACGCCTGAATGATGAAGAAGTGCTCGCAGTACTGTCCCACGAGGTAGGTCATATTCATTCCGGGCACGTCCTCTATCTGACGGCGGCACGGCTCATCGAATTTCTCGCGAGAACAGCCGTTCTGGCCTCGCCCTTGACGGTGATTGTCAAAGAACTATTGACGCTCTCGATGCGAGCCGCCTTACTGGCGTGGGCCAGGAAGGCCGAATTGTCTTGCGATCGAGCCGCTTTGCTGGTGACTCAAGATGCTCACGTAATCGGTCGAACGATGATGAAACTGGCGGGTGGGACCTTCGCTTCAAAAGTTGATTACAACCAGTTTCTCGCACAAGCGCGAGATTTCCAGAAGAACTACGACGACAAAGCTTTGGATCGCTTTTGGGCAGATGCCATCACATCAGGCTTGAGTCATCCTTTTCCCGTTTGGCGTGTTTCGGAAATTCTGCAGTGGGTAGAAAGCGGCGAATACAAAGCGCTGATTAATGCGCCAGAAAGCGCTGCAGCCTAGATTATTCAATTTAAAATTTTAAATTTAAGATTTTAAATTTTGAAGTTCGGAGCACCTATGTTACTGGAAAACAAGACCGGAATAATTTTTGGCGTCGCCAACAAACGATCAATTGCGTGGGCCACGGCGCAGGCACTGCATAATGCCGGTGCGCGACTGGCGTTCACCTATCAAGGCGATCGACTAAAGGAAAATGTAGAAACCTTAACGAGAGAAGCGATACCAGATTCGTTGTTGCTACCGTGCGACGTCACAAATCAGGAAGAGGTTGATCGCGTCTTCAGTCGCGTAAAAGAAGAATTTGGACGGCTCGATTTTCTGATACACAGCATCGCCTACGCTCCTCGAGAGGCATTAGATGGTCAATACCTGGATACGAGTCGCGACGCTTTCCTGACAGCGCTGGAGATCAGTGCCTACTCGCTTGTGCAACTCGCTCGCGCTGCCACACCGCTAATGACCGATGGTGGCAGCATCGTATGCATGACGTACTACGGTGCTGAGAAGGTCGTAAGTGGCTATAACGTGATGGGCGTCGCGAAAGCAGCACTTGAAGCCAGCACTCGTTATCTCGCCCACGATCTTGGACCGCGAAATATTCGCGTGAACGCGATTAGCGCTGGGCCAATCCAAACGTTATCGGCTAGAGGCGTCGCAGATTTCACCTCGATGTTGAAGCATGCCGCAGCGCATGCCCCGCTCCAACGCAACGTCGAACCAATGGAAGTGGGCAACACCGCGCTATTTCTATGCAGCGCGCTTTCCTCCGCAATCACGGGCGAGGTGATATATGTAGATTGCGGGTACAACATAATGGGAATATAGATCGACAAATTTGAAGAGCCGCAAGGAGCCTTGATGGCGAAGAGTACAGATCCAGAGGAACAACGCCAGCACCAGCCTACTCAGGACGAACAACTACTCGAGAGTCCGCGACAGGACGAGTTCACGCATACCGACACGTGGCGTGTGTTTCGAATCATGGGGGAGTTTGTAGAAGGTTTTGATGGGCTCGCAACGTTGACGCGTGGAGTCTCGATCTTCGGATCAGCCCGCACTCGTCCGGACAATCCAGAATACCGGGCTGCTGAAGAAACCGGTGCGCTGCTGGCACGAGAAGGTTTTGCGGTAATAACTGGCGGTGGTCCGGGGATCATGGAGGCCGCAAATAAGGGTGCGTTCGAAGCGGGAGGATTGTCGATCGGGTGCAATATTGAACTACCGTTTGAACAGAAACCGAATGCCTATCTCACTCGTTCACTGACCTTCAAATATTTCTTCGTGCGCAAGATGATGTTCGTGAAGTACAGCCTGGGATTCATAATCTTCCCCGGCGGTTTTGGCACGCTGGATGAACTCTTCGAGGCGCTTACGCTTATTCAGACAAAGAAGATTCGCAACTTCCCTGTCGTGCTTTTCGGCACCCCTTACTGGGAACGACTATTTTCCTGGATTGAAGATTTCGCTTTTCAGCAAGGAAAGATTTCCGAAATCGATTTAAAACTTCTGCACTGCACGGACTCGCCTTCAGAGGTGGTCCAGATAATGCTCGATAGCCAGAACTCTCTCCGTACCATCGATCGTGCAATCTCTGATGAGTATCGAGTGCTTGAGGAAAGATGATCCAATCAGCTCGTACCAGCGGACTTATCAAGGACGAGTGAGGACTTGAGCCATTCGAGGTAAGGTGCGGACCCGGCGATTATTGGCATAGCAACAATCTCGGGTACCTCATAACTGTGCAACGCACGTACTGCCTGCTCGATTTCATCGAACTTTCCCCGAGTAGTCTTTGCCAGAAGTAAAACCTCCGCCTGCCGCTCAACCTGTCCCTTCCAACGATACACAGATTCCACCTCAGGAAGAATCTGCACACAGGCAGCCAGATGTGCAACGACCAGCACCTCGGCGAGCCGCGTGGCTTCTTCACCGTTAGCGGCTGTCATCAGTACTACGATAGGTTCGTCAGAGTTCATAACAGGTACTTAGCTCGCTTCCTCGTCCGAGTCTGGTCCGGGTCCCGTCAAAGGAGTCGTGTCATCTCCGAAAAAGGATCTGTAGATTTCCTGTGCGCGATCAAAATCACGCTCGTCTACCAGGATGATGCTTCCTTCCGAAGTAGCCAACAGCGGTGAAAGAGCATCAGAAGCTCCTGCTTGCACCGCCGACCGGATGCCGTTTTGCCGAAGGATGTCGTTAACCATCTCCGCTTCTGCGGGAGAGCCGAGGTGATGCAGGGGTACAAACCGCGCCTCGCTATCATCGGTTGAAGTTGCCGCATCGAGTTGCGGTACGAGATCCACATCGTCATCAGGGCAGCGCCTCACCCCGGTTTCATACTCCGCTTCGCAGACTGGACAAAACATGAAACCAACCTCCTTGAACAGTTCGAACTAAATGAAAATCAGCGAGCGATTCAACAGCTGAAGGATAAGAGGACGAATCGCCAATTGACAATCCTCAATCGGCAATGACTTCTCTGACTGCACGCTCGAACGGGATCTCTTCAAAACTGGTCATCTGTTTGAATGCTCTAAACCTTTCGTTTATCTCATCGTGGGTCAGTCTTCTCACGCGTTCGGTACCAAACTCTTCCACATTGAACGAGGCCATCACAGACCCGAATATCATTGCTCGACGCATTGCTGCGTCGTCGAGTTGGTCTTGGCTCGCGAGATAACCCATGAACCCTCCGGCGAAGGTATCTCCAGCTCCGGTAGGGTCAAATACAGCCTCAAGAGGATATGCCGGAATTGCAAAGTAATTGTCGCGAGTAAAGAGTGCTGCGCCATATTCACCACGCTTCACAATCAGCGCCTTGGGCCCCCACGAAAGGATCTCTCGAGCTGCTTTGATCAGATTGGGAATCTCGGTCAGTTGTCGCGCTTCGGCATCGTTGATCAATAACAAGTCGACGCCAGCAATCGTTTTCAACAACGACTCCTTCGCCGTAGCAATCCACAGATTCATTGTATCGAGAGCGACCAACTCTGCATTCGGAACCTGCTCGCGCACCTCTCGCTGGAGATCGGGTTGAATGTTCCCTAGAAAGACCAATCTCGATCGCTTCGAAGAATCGGAGAGCTTCGGTTTGAAGTCAGCAAAAACGTTCAATTGCGTATCGAGAGTATGCGCAACATTCAAATCGTAGTCGTATCTTCCCTGCCAACGAAACGTTTTGCCATCGGGTATTCTCTCAAGGTCCGACGTATTAATTCCGTGGTCGTCAAAGACTCTCTGATCGGCGTCGCCAAAGTCTCCTCCAACTACGCCGACGACTCTCACGTCTGTGTAAAAACTCGCTGAGATCGAGAAGTGCGACGCAGAACCGCCTAGCATCTGATCACATTTTCCAAAGGGCGTCTCGACGGCGTCGTACGCCACAGAGCCAACTACCAAAAGGGACATTCTTGTGCGGGTCTCCTAAAGTTTCGTCTTGAGGTCGAGCTTAACTTGATAACAGAGTTACTGCTTTGGTTTTGGACCGCCGATCGCCGCGAGGTCGTCCGCAGCCTGCTTTTTAAAGCTGCTTCCGGGATAGTTTTCTACCAACTGAGTAAGGTAGTCGCGACCCATTTCGCGAAACTGTTCGGGCGTCAAGGTTCGTTTGGTACTCCCGTCATAACTCACGTACATCGAAGGACTTTGCTTGCCCTTGTTCTCGGACAACTCAAGACTGCTCTTCCCAGCTATGTATAGAGCCTCATCGATTTTCGCAAAGTTCGGATTGCCCGCGATGATCTCCTGAGTGCGGTTAAGAGACGCGACATAGGCCTTCTTCAGTTTGAAGTAATTGCGCGCAACTTCCAGATTATGCAGTGAATCTTTTTCTAGATCCGGATCGCGCAGCGTCGATGGATCTGGTCCGCCCTTAACAGCCCCCTGAGCATAAGACGCTGGAGCTGCAACACCGATCACGAAAAGAAAAGCTATAAAAGCAATGAAACCCTGTCGCATATACTTCCTTTCCAAGCGCGGCATCCAAGCCGCAACTGCTTACGCCGATCAGGCCGAGTACTTGCCAATAATCGCGTGAAGCTTTTTCTTAGTCTCCTCGGGCCAAAGGTTCGGTGGTGTAAAGATCGCGTTCTTGAGCGCTGAGCCGCACTTACACTTCCGTTCGGCTAGAGCGAGATTCTTAACTGCCGTCTTCATGATCAACTGTGCGTTCCGGACATTCTTGTTGAGATATTCGACAACCGTCTCGACACTCACCGCGTCGTGTCCAGGGTGCCAGCAGTCATAATCAGTAACGAGAGCCAGCGTGGCATAGCAAATCTCAGCTTCACGAGCCAGTTTTGCTTCCTGCAGATTCGTCATGCCGATGATATCCATGCCCCAGGACCGATAGACATTCGATTCGGCGACGGTCGAGAAAGCCGGACCTTCCATACAAATATACGTTCCGCCGCGATGCACTTTCACCTCCGCCGCCTGACACGACTCTTCCAGCACATTACCAAGGGCGTTACAAACGGGATGAGCGAATGAGACGTGACCAACGATACCTTCACCAAAGAAAGTCGATTCCTTTGTTCGAGCACGAGTGCGATCAAAAAACTGATCGGGAATTACCATATCCAAAGGTGCGTACTTCTCTTGCAACGAGCCGACGGCAGAAGCCGACAGGATCCGTTCCACGCCCAACAGTTTCATTCCATAGATATTCGCGCGGAAGGGTAGCTCGGTTGGAGTGAATCGATGGCCACGTCCGTGTCGAGGAAGAAACGCAACGCGTTGTTTTTCGAGAGTGCCGACAATGAAGGCGTCCGAAGGATTGCCGAACGGAGTATCAAGCACAACCTCTTCGACGTTGGTCAATTCGGGCATTTGATAAAGCCCACTACCACCAATAATGCCTATCTTTGCATTAGTCATCTGTATTCACTCAGGCCGCTACTGTCTGATCGATCGTGAAGGGTACTGCTCGTAACTTTCCTTGGTCTTCAATTAATTTGCACAGCGGTGCTTCTGGGTCGTGGTAGAAAAAACAGAGCCATCCCTCACGTGCCGCCTGTGGCAGTAATTTCTTCTTAGCTTCCAGGGTCTCCACTGGAAAGAGATCGTAACCCATGATCCAGGGGAACGGTACATGAGCACGCGTTGGAACGAGATCAGCAAAGCCGAAGAGGGTTTCACGATTTCGGTTAAGCCGCCAACACTGCATAGACCGGTTATGACCGGGATGCGTTTCCATTTTTAAACCGGGTGTCACTTCGTACTCAGCATCCTTGAGCTCAAGCTGGCCGCTTGCAATCAAGGGCCGCCAGTTATCGGGAAGATAGCTCGCGCGATCTCTTTCAGTGGGACTCTCGGCATGCTCGAACTCGGTCCGCGAAATGAAGTAGCGTGCGTTTTTAAAGACAGGCACGGGCGCGCCGGTCTCGTCCAGTGTCGTGTTGCCTCCGGCATGATCGAAATGAAGATGAGTGTTCACGACGATTGTCACATCTCCTGCCTCAACGCCTGCTGTGTCCTGCAAAGACTCGGTAAGCGTTCGCTTCCGGGTAATGCCGTACATCGCTATCTGCTTCTCAGACCACTTATCACCAATACCCGTTTCAATGAGTATCCGTTCGGAACCAGTATCAATGAACACACAGTTCATGTTCATTCTGATCCGATTCTGGTCATCAGGTGGAGATGATTGTGCCCAGAGATTACGCGGCACGACACCGAACATCGCCCCTCCGTCGAGTCGAAATTCGGTGTCGCGGATAATCTCGATCCGGTAATCGCCAATTTGCATCGCTATCCGTTGCCCCACATTGGCGAGTCACGCTGCGTACTACTTCTTAGGTTTCTGTGCCGGCTTACTTGAGGGGTTCTCAGTCTGAGCGCCGCCTTTTTGATCAATAGGCGGAGCCTCTTGCGGTTGCCCTTCGCCAAACCCCGGCGGCATTTGCTGCGCTGGAGGCTGTTCCGGCATCTTCACCTGGAAATTCTCTGCGACGGTCACGTGGGAACGCTTCACGATGTCGTCGAGAACCTTCTTCTGCTTCTCTTCCTCCACCGCCGCTCGCGCCTTCTCGCGTCCAGTCCTCGGCGGAGCAAACGGATTATCAGCCTGGCTGGTATCACCGATCAGAATGTGACGCGCGTGAACCTGCTCTTCCTTTTTCCCGTCTTTTTCGTCAGTACGACGCTCATCAAGTTTGATTATGTGATAACCGTACTTGGTTTCAACGATGTCGCTTATCTCGCCCGGCTTAAGCGCAAAAGCTGCTTTCTCAAACTCCGGAACCATCTGGCCCGGGCCAAACCAACCGAGGTCTCCACCTTTATCCTTACTGCCGTCAGTAGAAAACTCTTTCGCCAGTTTGCCGAAATCTTCGCCTGCCTTGACTCGCTTTAAGACCTCTTCGGCTTTTGCGCGTTTTTGTTTGATATCAAGCTCCGGATGTTGTGCGATGTACGCGTCCACTTCCTGGTCCGTCGCCTTCATCTTTTCAGCAAGCTGGTCTTTCGCGTATGTCTGCGCGAGCGCGCGTGCTTGTTGAAAAATAATCTGCAATTGAACAGGACGTTTCGACTCAAGGCCTGCGGCAACTCCTTTTGACTCTCCAACCAACACTTCACCAAGTTGCTGACGGAACATCTTCAGTTGTTCCTCGGGAATATCACCGCTTGCGAGTTGCGGGTTGCGAGCTTTAGCGTCGGCAATTAACTGATCGAATAGTTCCTTGTTAGCAGGTTGCTTGAATACCTCTTCCACTTCCTGTTCCGAAATATTCGGCTTACCAGTTTGGCCTTGAGACTTGTAGTAGCTTTCCGCCAAGACTACAGCACGAGCTATGCGTAGCTGACGCTGCATCTCGGGAGTCTTGTCGACTCCTTTTGCTCGCGCCTCTTCAGCCACAGCCAAAAGCTTCTTAACGTCATCAGCAAAATCCTTCCGCGCCTTCTCATCCGAAGCAAGGCTGGCGCGATGTTGCGGCGCTTGATCCTCAGCGATCAACGCCATGTCTTCCGCGGTGAGATTGACGGCTTCAGAACGCCTGGCCTTTACTTGCCACGCTATCAAACCGGCGGAAAAAATTACCGCCACTGCTGCGGCGATCCAGGCTTTCGTTGTTGATTTCAAAATACTTTCCTTTCCTAAAACACTATTGGTGTTGCACTAGTTCGAGTAATACGCCATTGGCTGACGACGGATGCACAAAAGCAACAAGGCAACCTCCGGCACCGATTCTTGGTGATTCATCGATCAAGCGGGCGCCCTTGTCTTTCAGTTGAGCGAGAGCAGCCTTAATATCGGGTACCTCGATGGCGATGTGATGAATTCCCGGACCACGCTTCTCCAGGAATTTCCCAACAGGTGAATCTGACGACAGTGGTTCTAACAATTCGATTTTGCTGTCGCCGATCGACAACATCGTTACTCGTACCCCTTGATCTGCGACTTCTTCAGAATGGTGGGGCTTAAGCGCAAGCACGTCGTGCCAGATACTCGCATCATTCAATTGGCGTGTTGCGATTCCGATGTGATCAATCTTCATAAAACGGGCTCTGGTGTTGGATCCTTGGTTTTGTCAGTCGTCAGTAGTCCGTTAGCTATATCAACAAAGACCAAAGACCCAAGATCCAAGACCAATCACCACTTCGCGTCAGTTCCTACTCGCTTTCAGTATTTCCTCTACTGCAGAATAGGGATCTCGCTGGCGCTGCGCAACCTCGCCCGCCAAGCGGTCAAGTCGCTCAGATGCCGAATCAGAGTCGAGGGTTCGCGAAACTAACCGCTCTCGCAGCAGTTCCAGAATGCGCCAGCGAGCTATCGCCCGACGACGTTCACTCGGCTTTTCCGTCCTGAGATGTGCACCACTGTAACCATCAATGGAAGCGGCTAGATCCTCAATTCCTAGGTTTTCTGGTGCAATCGTCTTGATTATCGGCGGATGCCATCCGTCAGCTCGGGTTGCGAGAGAAAGTAATGCCTCTATCTCCTTTTCCGTCGCAAAAACGCCATCTCGATCGGCTTTATTGATCACAAAAATGTCGCCGATCTCCATAATGCCGGCTTTGATTGCCTGAATATCATCTCCCATGCCTGGAACCAGCACTACGACACAAACATCCGCGGCCTTTACGATTTCAACCTCATCCTGACCCACCCCAACCGTCTCAATAATTATTTTTGCGTATCCTGCTGCGTCGAGGATCGCCACCGCATCCACCGTCGCTCGAGCCAAGCCTCCAAGATTTCCACGTGTAGCCATCGAACGAATGAAAACTCCCTCATCCAAGCCTAATGTCTGCATTCGGATCCGATCACCTAGAATTGCACCTCCGGAAAATGGACTTGAGGGATCAACAGCAACGATTCCCACCCGCTCGCCGCGTTTCCTGTAGAGCAGTGCCAACTTGTCGACGAGTGAAGATTTTCCCGCGCCAGGTGCGCCGGTAATTCCAATCACGAGCGCACGGCCAGTCAGCGGAAAAACTTCCTTCATTAACTCGGCTGCATCGCCAGCACCATCTTCAACACGTGAAATGGTACGCGCGACGGCTCGCGGATCTCCGGCCTTGAGCCGAGTAATCAGCGAATTGGTGTTGCTTGGCGAGTTCATGAAGAAGGTGGGACGAACGATCCACTAAATCACGCGAAAACACACTAATGTTCTAAACAGACTGCAGAATTTCCCGCGCAATGATGATTCTCTGAATCTCGGATGTTCCTTCTCCGATAGTGCAAAGCTTTGAGTCGCGCCAGTATTTCTCAGGTGGATAGTCTTTTGTATATCCATAACCGCCATGGATCTGAATTGCCTCTTCGCAAATCTTGACTCCGACTTCAGACGCAAAAAGCTTGGCCATCGAAGATTCTTTCGTGACCTTCTTCCCTTCATCCTTTAACCAAGCTGCCCGATACATCAGCAGACGAGCCGCATCCAATTGAGTTGCCATATCGGCAAGTTTGAACTGAATCGCCTGAAACTCTGAGATGGGTCTGCCGAACTGTTGCCGCTCTTTGGAATACCTCAAGGCGGACTCGTAAGCACCCTGAGCAATCCCCACCGCCAATGCCGCTATCGATATGCGCCCTCCATCCAGTACCTCCATTGCATTCACAAATCCCTGGCCTTCCTCCCCGAGCAGGTTTGCTTCTGGAACAAGACAATCCTCGAACACCACACTCGCTGTTTCGGATGCGCGCAGTCCTAACTTGTTCTCTTTCTTTGAAGGGCTGAATCCCTTCATGCCCTTTTCAAAAATGAAAGCGGAGATACCCTTACTTCGTTTGGACCGATCGGTTACGGCTACTGCAACACAGGTGTCAGCATGAATCGCATGAGTAATGAAGTTCTTCGATCCATTTACAACCCAGCCACCGTCTTTGCGCACTGCCATGCTTCTTGTACCTGATGCGTCCGAACCTGCGCCGGGTTCTGTTAATCCCCATGCTCCGAGATGTTCCCCACGGGCCAGCGGGACCAAAAATTTCTGCTTCTGCTCTTCCGTTCCGAATGAGTAAATGTGATTGGAGCAGAGTGAGTTGTGCGCCGCGATAGAAATCCCAACTGAACCGTCAACACGAGACAGCTCTTCAATGATCGAGGCGTACTCGATATAACCCATTCCGGCTCCGCCGTATGCCTCTGGGAAAATCACTCCCATAAGACCTAATTCGGCAAGCTTCGGTTTCAATTCAATTGGGAAGTGCTGCGTTTCATCCCATTCCATAACGTGCGGTGCAATCTCAGCTTCAGCAAACTCGCGCACGCTCATGCGGATTTGGTTCTGCTCTTCTGTCAATTCGAAGTTCATTTGGCGGTAGTTACCTCAAGCGACAAAGTAGTGCTGTCCTTTGAAAACCTGAACAGGCATTAGCGCCTGTTATAACGATATTAGTGAATTGATGGTCGGTATGCCAGCCACGTTGCGGGACTTATCTACTTCGTTGTCGCCGCTTGTGTTGTAAGGTCGCGGACTCGCTCTTCATTAAACGAGAGACCTCGGTAGGTTCAAGCAAGCGCCACTCGCGTGGCTTCAGTGTGTCATCTTTCAAAAAGCCTATTCGCGACCGGCGCAATTTGAGAACAGAATGGCCAATAGCATCAAACATTCGTCGGATCTGCTGGTTGCGTCCTTCATGCAATACGACTTCAAACCAGGCATTTGTGTCAGTCTGGTCCAGCTTCTTAATTTCGCAGGATGTTGTACGTGTCCCGTCATCCAGCACAATGCCGCGACGCAAGCGTTGGATCGCATTATCAGGAGGCACGCCTTTGACTTTGACTTCATAGACTTTCTTAACTTGATTGCGCGCGGACGTGATGAAGTTCGTAAAGTCGCCGTCGTTCGTGAGCAGTAGCAGTCCTTCGGTATTGAAGTCGAGCCTACCGACTGGATGAAGTTTTCCGAGCGACTCTGGCAACAGTTGTGTAACCAACGGCCGATCTTCTGGATCAGAAACACTGCTGAGATAACCCTTTGGCTTATTTAAAAGGACGTACCTCTTCTCACGCCGTTCGAGCAAAACGTTGATCAGCTTGCCATTAACTTTAATGTGGTCCTTGTATGGGTCGGCTTTCGTACCGAGCTCGGTAACGCGTTTGCCATTCACCGTTACCTGCCCTGCCGAGATCATCTGCTCGGCATGACGTCGTGAGGCAATTCCCGCTTGCGAGATTAACTTTTGTAGTCGCTCTTCCATGACACCGGGAATCAGACTCGATGATTCCCGCCCCCTTGTAGTTTCAGACGCTCTCGCCCCCTGCGAGATCCTGGAAATCTTCGATGCTTGGTAGTTCCGATAGATCTTTCAGACCGAATTGAATCAAGAACTCCTTCGAAGTCCCATACATCATCGGCCGGCCGACAGTTTCCTTTCGTCCCTTTGCGACAATCAATCGCTTGTCCAGAAGCGTTTTGATAGATGATGGTGATTGAACACCACGAATTTCAAGAATCTCCGGCACAGTCACGGGTTGTCGATAAGCGATCACCGCTAACGTTTCGAGTGATGCGAGAGACAGTTTGGCACTCGGTCGTGATTTCAAGAACGCTCGCACATGTTCGTGGTATTCGGGCCGCGTAGCAAATTGCCATCCGCCGGCTACCTCACGGAGTTGCAACCCCCCATTTCGCCCATTGAACTCAGCGGCTAGTTCAATAACCGCTTTTTCGATCGAGTCCCGATCTTCTTTCAGCACTTCAGCAATGATCTTCACCGTGAGCGGCTCATCAGAGACGAAGATCAACGCTTCAATGACAGCGCTTCGTTCTGCTTCGCTTCGAAGAGCGTACGGAGCTTGTTCCTCTTCGTGATTGGCGGCCGTTTCCAGAACCTCTTCTTCAGAAGCAGCCAGTGATACTTCGGCTTCAGTGTCGATAACCTCAACCTGATCCATCTTTGTCGAATGTGTGCTCATACTACCTCTCGAAAAGCGATCATCCACCGATTACACAGATTTCACAGGTTCAGACAAAATACCAAAGCCGCTCAACTGTTCTCATTCTTGTTTATCTGTGTAATCGTAGATGTATTCACGTTGCTACCCGAGCAGTGATTTCGCCAAATGTTTCGCGTTGCAAAAGTCTAATCTCGGTCGTTCTCACTAGCTCCAACACTGAAAGAAATGCCAACACCAGTTCGCGACGCGAGCGCGCTCGCTCAAAGAAGACTCGCAGGTTAAGTTCTCCTGATGACATCACCATATTTCTCAAGCGTTCGAGCATCTCAGCCATCGAGATCTCTTCGCGCTCGATCTCGAGCAAAACTTCTTCTTTGTGCCGAGCGAGGATCTCCTGAAAAACCTTCAACAAATCGAAAACGCCTACAGCGACTTCTGGATTATTCTTGTCAGTCTCGAGTTCAGCCCGCTTGAAGACCGCACGCTCGACCGTAGCTCTGGACCACAGCATTTCTGCTGCGGCTTTATACTTCTGATACTCCAACAGGTGATCGACGAGTTCACGCCGAGGATCTTCTTCCTCTTCTGTCTCCAGTGGATCGCGTGGCAGCAGCATCTTTGTTTTTAGCTCGATTAGCGTTGCTGCCATGACCAGAAAATCGCCCGCAACCGCGATATCGAGTTCCTGCATCAACTTGAGGTAACGCAGGTACTCATCAGTAATCCGCGCAACCGGAATGTCGTAGATGCTGACCTGCTCTTGCCGAATGAGGTGGAGCAGTAAATCCAGTGGGCCTTCGAACTCGCCCATCACAATCTTTAACTCATCATTCACGTCATCCGGAACTAACTCGGGCGCAGACCCGGCCACTTGCAGTATCGTGCGCGCCTCTGATTCGTTTTGCTCGGCGATTTTCGGAGTCTCTTCCATTCTTACTTCCCCGCACCCATAAGGCCCAGCTTCGATTTCACGTCATTCATCGTGACATTCGCGATCGATTTGGCCTTGTCACGACCGGTTGCCAGGATTCTATTCAGCTGCTTGTCACTAATCTCCGCAACCCTTTGCTGTAGCGGTCGCAGAAATTCTATCGTCACATCACATAGTTCCTGCTTCAAATGCGCGTACCCTTTGCCCGAAAACTTTGCTTCGATCTGTTCCGCCGACTTTCCAGTTAACAACTGATAGATCGTTAGTAAGTTTGTAATCGCCGGACGAGAAGCGTCAAAGCGAATGTCCGTTCCGGAATCTGTCACGGCACGCTTGAACTTTCGGCTTACCGTATCAGCGTCATCCAGCAGCATCACACAACCACCAGGATCATCGTCTGACTTCGACATCTTTTTTGTTGGATCAGACAAAGACATGATCCGTGCACCAAGCTTCGGAATATAAGCGTCAGGCACGCGGAATGTCTTGCCGTAGTCGCGATTGAAGCGAATCGCCAAATCTCGTGTTAACTCCAGATGCTGTTTTTGATCATCTCCGACGGGAACAAGATCAGTCTGGTACAGGAGAATGTCAGCGGCCATCAGCACTGGATAATCGAATAGACCGACAACGACGTTTTCTTCCTGCTTGCGCGACTTGTCCTTGTACTGCGTCATCCGTTCGAGCTCTGACATGCGGGCCACGCAGTTGAGAACCCACGTAAGTTCCGCATGTTCTTCAACATCAGACTGGACGAATACGGTGGAAACATTCGGATCAATACCTACCGCCAGATAGATCCGGGCGAGGTCTCGAGTCTTCTCAGCCAGCTGCCTGGGATCCTGAGGAAGAGTGATGGCGTGAAGATTGACGATGCAGAAGAAGCTTTCATATTCGTGCTGCAACGCAACCCAGTTGCGCAACGCGCCGAGATAATTACCTAGATGTACGCTTCCGGTAGGCTGAGCTCCACTAAAAATCCGCTTCATACCGAACTAGGTTCCCACAAAAAGAAGAGCCATCGCAATTGGCATCACGATGCGGAAGATAACTCCGAGCACACCGGTGAATACGGCAATGAACAGAAGCAGAAAACCGAACCTTTCAAGTGCTTCAAAGCCAGACTCGAAACTCGGAGGTAGAATGCTTTGTAGAACCTTACTGCCGTCCAGCGGCGGAATTGGCAAAAGGTTGAAAACTCCCAGTGCAACGTTGAGCACGAAGAAGATGTACAACAATTCAATCGCGCCTCGCGCGAGCAATGAGTCAGTATTCACCGGTTCGAAGCCTCCGGTGATTATTCCGAGCGAATACAGTGTTCTAAGCGCAATACCGGATACTATCGCAATTGTAAAATTACTAATCACGCCTGCTACCGAAACCCAAAAATTAGCAACACGTTTATTGCGCCACCGCAGTGGGTTTACCGGCGTGGGTTTAGCCCAGCCGATCAAAGGTGCGCCAGTGAAGAAAGAAATAGCCGGAAACAAAAGTGTGCCGATCGGATCGATATGGGCTGCTGGATTAAGAGTTATGCGGCCTTGTAGGCGGGCGAGATCATCACCAAACTGATTAGACATCCACGCGTGAGCTGACTCGTGAACTGACAGGGAAAAGACCAACGCAACCATGTAGAGAATAAATAGAGCAATGGTATTGCTATCGATGTTGCCCATCAGTTAACCGGGATCAGATAAAGGCATGAACAAAAGCAGCTCACACTAACATGGCGATTTTTAGGTGTCAAAATGCTTATACGGCAACTTTCAGCGAGGTAATAATCCCTGTAAACCAACCGACAAACGATACAGTGAGTCGTTAGACGCAACAATCAAATCACCGTTCGCTGTGAAGGCCAATCCTACCAAGTTCACTCCAGCGGCAAACATCTCCGCGCGTTCACCTGCCGGATCAATGCGAACAATGCCACGTCGTCCCGACAATGACGCAGCAAGGTAAAGATTGCCTTCAGCGTCAAATGCGAGACCTTGGGGCCGACCTAAGCCTTTATAGAAAACATCCACATTACGATCCGGATCGATTCGATAAATTGAATCGAAGCTCGTGAGAGTTGGGCCGGTCACATACAACGAGTCATCGCGTCCAAAGGCGAGATGGTACGCCGAGACTGATGGCTCAAGCTGAGCCCAAGACTGTTCCTCTCCCACGCCGTTGATCTTGAAGATCGTTCCACTTCGATCTCCAACGAACATCACGCCGGCGGCGTCGAAAGCAATGCCAGTCGCGATACCGAGATTAGTAGCAAACGGCAGCAACTCTTTGAACGGAGTCACTCGATATACTGTCCCGTCCAGACGGCTGGTCACAAACATTTCACCGGCTTGATCAAAGGCGATGCCGGTGGGGTTCGTGATCTCACCTGAGAATTCCGATACGTTCCCATCGAGATCTATCCGAAAGAGTGTTACCGGCAGCTGCTCACCGCGCGGTCCAGAACGAGTGACAAAGATCGAACCATCGTCTGGATCGACAGCCGGACTCGTAACCGGATGCAGATCCTCAGCCAGCTTATGCGCATATTCAAAAGGGTGTGGCTCACTTATTCGGGTACCGCTTTTCAACCTAACCGTCACTTCTCCGCCTCGCTTCAACTCTGGGACCACAGCCAAAATACGGTTCGGCCCAAGCGCGACGATTGGTGCTTGTACTTCGTTGAACCAAACTGCACATTCAGTAGGATTACTAGTGTCGAGCTCGGAGCAATCGATGCTGACCTCTCCACCGGGAATGCCGCGCGGAGGATCGACTCGGAGGATACTGGCGGGTTGTGTCATCTAAACTTTTAGCCTGCAAGCGGGGCTTTTCATGATACGTACCTAACATGATCCTGTCATCAGATTTATGACCTAGTAATTGTCTCCTGCGTCCGGTTAGATCGTGACTGGCTATGTTATAATCCGCCGCGTCGAACCAGCATCGTGCGGGCTTTGAGAGTCTGAAAAGTTCAGCTAAAAGGAAGCAGGTTAACGCACGAAAGTATTGTAATGCTCAATCGAGCAAGCGGAAGTAACATCGCAGAGCTATCTTCTACGTTTTACCCAGCGTCCGAAACCCACCGCTCGCCGCACTCCTCCTGTACGCAATCGAAAAGACGTCAGTACGGTACGCTGAGATTTCAACCTAAGTCTGTGTTGGAGAACGCTATTGGAGGACTACGACCATTAGCAATGTGTTAGGAAACACGTTGGGACTCAAGCCGAACCAGTTGCGCCGCATTGAAAGGCTCTACACTCGACGCGTACCTCCCCACCAAATTGTGACTCCTGAGTTTGCGCGACAGCTAACCGAGCTTTCTCATGACACGCGCAGGCAAATCGGCGTGTTGATTGATAGGCAAGGCCACATTCAATACGTCACAGTCGGCGACAATCGACGCATTGAGTTACCAGACTTCAAGCGTATTCGTGTAGCCGAAGGTCGCTTTCGAGGTCTTCGCTGCGTTCATACTCATTTGCGTGGAGAAGATCTCACCCAGGACGATCTAACAGATTTGGCTTTGCTTCGTCTTGATCTCATGGCTGCGATTGCAGTCGATCCGGAAACTGGTTTACCCGGTTTGGTTCAGGCTGCGCATCTCTTACCTATCAACGCTGGAGAGACTGGCAACGGAAGCTCACAACCATCGTATGGCTTTCTGCAACCGCAAATTCCTTCATCGTTAGATTTGGATTTTCTCGAGCTCATCGATTCTCTGGAAGAGGAGATGGCTCGCAATCGACGCAGTGGCCGGCGCGCAGCAACTCGCGACCGCACGATTCTCGTCAACGTCACGACTGGTTCGTTGCATGATGCAGAAGAGTCGATGGCGGAATTAAGTGAATTAGCAAACTCGGCCGGGGTCGTGGTACAGGACACGATCATCCAGCGCCGACCAGCCATTGATCCCAGAACAGTTGTGGGTCGCGGCAAGTTGGACGAACTTCTTATTCGCGCGCTGCAACTCGGCGCTGACATGCTTCTGTTTGATCGGGAGCTGACTCCGGCGCAAGTGAGATCTTTGTCTGAGGCTACGGATCTAAAGATTCTCGATCGCTCCCAGCTGATCCTGGACATCTTCGCGCAGCGCGCTCAGTCAAGCGAAGGAAAGATTCAGGTCGAGCTGGCGCAACTTAAGTACCTGCTACCGCGGTTGATCGCCGGACAAGACTCGGCTTTCTCACGTCTGGCAGGAGGCATCGGTGGTAGAGGTCCCGGCGAAACCAAATTGGAAACGGATCGCCGCAGAGTTCGTGATCGCATCAACCGACTGGAGAGACAGATCGAGACACAGCGACTCAGAAGAATGGAAAGACGAAAAGAGCGCCAACGCAATCAATTGCCGATAATTTCCATCGTTGGCTATACCAACGCAGGCAAATCAACATTGCTTAATACTCTTACGAATAGCAGCGTCGGAGCGGAACAGCGAATGTTCGCGACGTTGGATCCAACATCCAGACGACTGCGTTTGCCGCGAGAGCAGGAAGTAATCATCAATGATACTGTTGGATTCATTCGTGACCTACCGCCGGATCTGCTTTCCGCGTTTCGCGCGACCATCGAAGAGATCGGCGACAGCAACCTATTGATTCATTTAGTGGACGCAGCCAATCCGCGTCTTATGCAGCAAATCGAATCTGTAGAACGAATACTCGCTGACCTGCGATTGGTGACTATTCCGACTCTATTAGCTCTGAACAAAAGCGATTTAGTCGAGCAGTCTGTTTTAGATGCAATGATAAAACAGCTGTCGCAGGAGGGATCGCGTCAAGTGATTGCAGTTTCCGCTTTGAATGCAGGCTCGCTGCGTTCACTTTTGGAAACGGCCGGTTCGCTGCTGGCTCGAGATTTGGCCCAAATCGGCCAATCCCTACATCTATCCCGGACTGCAAATTGATATGGGCCTTCGACCGCGGTTCACAACACCTTTCAGTCAGGCGCGCGACCGGCTCGTGAAGTATCTTGTTCGACCTTTCGAGACGTTTCACCCGCAGACGCGTCTCTATATCGGGTTTGCCGGTCTGACGGTCGTAACGACGCTTCTTCTTCTCACCACTTTTGCCTCAAGCTTCTCTGCACACTACAAAGAAGGCGAAGTTATTAGTCGGACAGTCGTTTCGCCGGCAGACATAAGCACGATCGATCTGACCGAAACTGAGCGACGCAAAAACGCTGCTCGGGAAGCGACGCGTTCGATTTTCAACTATGACTCTACACGCGCAGAGAGTTCCACTCAGAGTTTTCGTTCTGCATGGATCGAACTTCAACATCAGACAAACACTGGACACGGAGCCACGTGGAGTGGTGAGGGAGGACCGTCTGTCGCGCGAGCCATTATTGCGCATAAGTTCGACGAGACTGAATTGGAGCGTTTGTCGGCACTGATTCGTGAGATTGGAGATCGGTACATCTACGACGACAACGAAGCTGGACGATTAGGGGAAGAAATAGTGCTGGTCGATGTGCGAAATCCTTCCGGACACATGATTGTCCCCAATCCACGGACACGAATGGTTTCGTTGTCGACTGCTCGTCGTAATCTCGAGCTTCGTATCTTGAGTCAAGGAGGCTGGACGCAAGAAGAAAAGCGCGCACTCTCGGCGGCAATCATTCCTCTTCTTCGGCCAAATGTGATTCTGGACCAGACCGGAACTGCCACCGCTCGCGAAACCGAAGCAAACAAGGTTCAGCCAGTCGTAATTGCACTCAAGCGAAATCAGGTGATTGCTCGTGAGGGTGATTCGGTTACTCCAACTATGCTGGCGCAGCTTGCTACTCTCAATAGTCTCGGCAACAAGGGGTTGCCTTGGAAGAATATTCTGGGATTGTTTCTGCTGGTCACGGCAATGTACTGGGCCGTCTGGAAGTTTACTGAACATCGCAGCAGTACAGCGGCATTGTCGTTGTCAAAGCGGAGGGCCTTCGCACTAGTTGGTTCCGCAGTGGTTGTTCAGACTGCGCTAATGCGGATCGGATTCACGTTCGGCGACAGTGTAGCTTTGCAAATGACAAGGGCACCTTTCACTGATTCGACTATTTGGAACTTTGCCATTCCTTTTGCAGCTGCTGCATTGCTTGTCGCCATTCTGGTGGATACTCAATTGGCATTTCTGACCGGAGTCGTGTCCGCGATTTTTGCCGGGATGCTCGCGCCAACCGGAATGCAGAAGGCTATCTTTGCGCTCATTTCATGTGCGGCTGCCGTCTATGGAATCGGAAGGTATCGGGAGCGCCAATCGGTCACGCTTGCCGGCCTTTTTATTGGGGGCGTGAACATTCTGATGGCTTTGGCTTTGATGGCCTACACCGAACAGCCGTTCAGTCTGAACTTAGTTCTCTTTGTAGCTAGTTGTGCGTTTGCGGGTGGCTTGTTGTCTGCAGTTTTCACAGCTGGTGGGCTGCCGATTAACGAATCACTATTCGGAATCTTAACTGATGTTAAGTTGCTCGAACTCTCAAACGCAGACCTACCAGTGCTTGGCCAGATGGCGATACGCGCGCCCGGAACGAACCAGCACGCACATGCCGTGGGCCAACTTGCCGAAGATGCATGCCGTTCCGTTGGAGCAAATCCGTTGTTAGCAAGAATCGGCGCCTTGTACCACGATATAGGCAAGTTGGCGGCGCCAGAATACTTTGTTGAGAATCAGCAGGGAGACAATCCTCACGATCGTCTGCGTCCCACGCAAAGCGCCAAGATCATCACGAGCCATGTAACGTACGGATCACGCCTGGCCAAAGAGATAGGCCTGCCTGCGAAGATTGCCGACTTCATTCCTCAACACCATGGAACTCGTACGCTTCACTTCTTCTTCCGTAAAGCTCAAGCGTTAGCGAAGCCAGGAGAAGAAATTGACGAGAAGGAGTTTCGCTATCCTGGTCCTAAGCCTCAATTCAAAGAAGCAGCGATAATGATGTTGGCGGATTCGTGTGAAGCTGCGGCACGTTCGCTTGAGCGGCCCGATCCGGAGAATATTCGCACCATCGTTCTTAAAATTGTGGACGCGATTGTGAGCGATGGACAATTAGACGAGTGCGACCTCACGCTGAAGGAACTAACAACAATTAGAGAAGCAATCATCAGCGCGCTTACGGCAATCTATCACGCGCGAATCGACTACCCAGGATTCAACCCGCCACCGCTTTCAGGCCCCTTACCAAAACTCCCTGCCAGCGAACTAGACAGCGAAGAAAGAGGCATCGGAGTGACCTACCGGAAACCATCCGAGATCCCCATCAGCGAAGGCGGAGAGGTTGAGGATGAAGCGCTGCCGCGTCGAACATCCAAACGCTGAGAATAAGTTGTTCGTTGTTATGCAGCGAAGCGAGGACGGAGCTTCTGGTAGGTGGTGGCGAGATCCTCGGGAATAACTCGTGTCGCTCCAACTGTGGTCATAAAGTTCGTGTCACCGTACCAGCGCGGTAAGAAGTGGATGTGAAAGTGATCTACGATTCCGGCGCCGGCAGCTGTCCCAAGATTCATCCCCATATTGAAACCTGAAGGTTGATATACCTCACGTAGTATCGTCTGCGCGCGCTTCGTCAAATCCATCAGCTCATCAGTAATCTCTTTGGACGCGGCGTCAAGCTCTGCTATGTGCGCGTAAGGTACGAGCAGGAGATGTCCACTGATGTAAGGATAGCGATTCAGAACAATGTAATTGTGTGCACCTCGATAGACCACCAGGTTGTCCTGGTCCTTAGATGGATCCTCTTGAATCTCGCAGAACACACAGCGGCGTGGCTTAGATCCGCCCCCACCCGAAGCGATGTATTCATTCCTCCACGGGCTCCAGAGCGTCTCCACGCTTTGATCCTCTGAATATGGTGATTAAAGGATAGGGGGACGACGGCCGTCGGTTGTAACGGCTAAAGAGTTTTCAGAGGTTGCAACAGCGGCGCTGCTCTCGTCGTTGATCAACTCTTTGAGTTCTTTCCCGGGTTTGAAATAAGGGACTCTCTTTGCAGGTATGCTAACTGGGTCTCCGGTTTTAGGGTTTCTGCCCCGGCGCGCGCCCCGTTCCCGAACACGAAAACTACCGAAGCCGCGGAGTTCTATCTTCTCTCCCTGATTAAGGGTTTCGATGATGCTTTCGAACACAATCTCTACCAAGCGCTCGGCATCTTTCTTAGTGAGCTCTGCCGCCCGAGCGACATCTTCAACTAACTCCGCTTTTGTCATGCATCACCTCAAAATTTAGGAAAAGACACCACTGAGTTCCGATATCACAAGCAATGTGCGTATTGAAAATGGCGAGGTGTGTTCAGGGCGCTTACACTATCAGAAAACATTCGCACCGGGCAAGACTATTGAATCCTGAGAGAAAACCTCACGACAAACAGAAACCCCGCCAAAGACAAAATTGCTTAAGTCGGGTGCGGGGTCTTTTAACGGTCCGTAATTTACTTCTGTTCTTCCTCAGGTTCAGATCTGCCCAGACCGAAGTCTGCTAACTCTCCCAGCGAGGCCATGCCACTGCCCACCTCAGACGAATACACCTTTGTGTCTACTACGGGCTCGTCCTTACCAACGGCGCGGGCTGACAAACCAATCTTCTTACTCTCAACATCTATTCTGAGGATCTTGAAATCCATCTCTTGGCCCAGTTGAACCACATCTTCAGGTTTGGCGACGCGTTCTTCTGAAAGCTCCGAGATATGACAGAGTCCTTCGAGGTTATCGTCTAGCTCGACGAAGGCCCCGAAGTTCGCGAATCGTGCAATCTTTCCTCGCACGACATCCCCGGGCACATGTTCAGTGACAAACTTGTCCCAAGCATTCGGTTCCAAGTCCTTAATGGAAAGGGATAGTCTGCGATTCTCGGTGTCAATGCTCGTTATGATCGCGTCTATCTCCTGCCCTTTCTTCAAGACCTCGCTCGGATGCTTAATCCGACGTGACCAGGAGATGTCTGATACGTGAACCAGGCCATCGACTCCATCTTCAATCTCGATGAAAGCTCCGAAGTCAGTCAGGTTTCGCACTCGGCCATGAACTCTCATCCCTACCTGATAACGTTCATGAAGAGTTTGCCAGGGGTTCTCCTGAATCTGTTTCATGCCGAGGCTGATACGTCTTCCTTTAGGATCGACACTCAGAACCTCGACTTCTACTTGATCGCCTGGGTTCACTAACTTGCTCGGGTGCTTTACGCGCTTGGACCAGCTCATTTCGGATACGTGAACCAGACCTTCAATACCACTTTCGAGTTCAACGAAGGCGCCGTAATCTGCAACGCTCGCCACTCGTCCGCTGACTCTCGAGTTGATCGGAAAACGTTCTTCGACGCTGGACCAGGGATCTGGTAACAGCTGCTTGTAACCGAGCGAGACACGCTCACGTTCCCGATCGAACTTCAGAACTTTAACTTGAATGACGTCGCCGACTTTGAAAAGCTCATTAGGATTCTGGAGGCGACCCCACGACATATCAGTAACGTGAAGTAGACCATCAACTCCGCCCAGATCGACGAAAGCACCGTAGTCCGTGAGATTCTTTATCTGTCCCTCGACCACTATATCTTCTTCGATGTGCTGAAGGGTCTGGTCCTTCCTGCCGGCATTCGCCTCTTCCAACACGGCCTTACGCGAAAGCACCACGTTCGAGCGCTTGCGATTCAGCTTGATGACCTTCGCCTCTATTTCCTGATTTCTTAAACTGTCAAGATTTCGAACGGGACGAACGTCAACCTGCGAACCAGGAAGAAATGCGCCAATGCCATCGATGTCGACTCGCAATCCACCTTTTATGCGTTCGATTACGCGACCCTTAACGTTTGTACCTTCTCGATAAGCCTTTTCGAGATCGTCCCAGGCCTTCATGCGAACTGCATCGGCACGTGAAAGTACTGGCAAGCCGTCCGCAGTCTCCATGCTTTTCACAAGCACTTCAACCTCGTCGCCAGGCTTAACGGAGAGTACGCCGTTCTCAGAAAATTCGGCGGGATTAACTATGCCTTCCGATTTGTAGCCGAAGTCGATTACTACACCACGTTCGCTTATGCCGACCACGGTTCCGCGCACAACTTCACCTTCTTGCAACGTGGCTTGTTCCTGCTCAAATTGATCAAGCAGTTGACCAAAGTCCACGTCACCGGCCGGTCGCGGCTCATCTTCATCTGGAGTAACGGTGGAGGGGGTTTCCTTCTCGCGGGCGGTAGCGGCTTTTTGTGCGGTGCCTTGCTCACCGGATGAAACGGTC
Source organism: Acidobacteriota bacterium (assembly GCA_046726395.1). GTDB lineage: Bacteria > Acidobacteriota > Blastocatellia > Pyrinomonadales > Pyrinomonadaceae > PSRF01. The sequence goes on along the minus strand of JBKPAL010000240.1, from coordinate 21,437 downwards.
TCTTTTACCTCGCTGTCATTCAGCTTGGGTTCTTCACTAAACATGCGGACTCCTGTTGATCCCGGAACTATCTCAGCGCGTTAACGATCATTTCGCGCTATTCGGCACACCAGCCGTCATCGACAAGCATAGCGGACAGTGTTAGCGGCCGTTTGGCTTATTAACGTTGCGATTTGTCGGATTAATTGAAGCCAGAAGCGAGGATTGCGAGCCTGTAGATTTGGAAAAGGAGGTTTTATTGTTTCACTTTCCGCCGCGCCCGTAGTCACCCGCTTGATCCGACAATCACCTGCCGCTTTTACCGGGTAGGTCGGCAATGTACACGCCGCACTCAGCATGTGTCAAGGAGCTAACCCTCAATCACTCCAGACACATAGATGGCTTGTAAGAAGTTAAAAAATCTTACTTCGAATAACCTAATGACTGGCTGTCGAGAGACTGTCTGAACCTCGCGGTACCACGTACACACCGGCTGAGTGTGAACCTACAAATAAGGTGTTCTGGTCCTGCGCGTCAAAAGCCAAGGACCAAATCCTTTGGCTCGGAAGACGATGCTCTTTTGGATCGATCCGGGCCCATGTCATTCCGGCGTTGAGAGTGCGATACACACCGCCGCCGATCTCTCCATTCTGAAACGCGTTCCCGACAAAGATCTCGTCGACGTTTCTTGGATTGATCAAAATGCTGGTGAAATCACCAAACGGCAAATTACCCCCGCGACGACTCCAATTACCTCCACCATCGTGAGACGAATAAAACGCTTGCTTAGTTCCGACATAGACATACTTTGGTCGTTGAGGATCCTGTGCAATTACGTTGACCGGAGTATCGGTTGGTAGTCCCGGATTCTGACGCCACGACTTGCCACCGTCATGTGAGACCAGAACGCCAGAAACCGCAGTGCCGACCCAGATTGTTTGGGGTTCACGAGCTGTAGTCGCAATACAGGTAGTACGCGAATCAATACCATCCGGGTACGGCAACTTGCTCCAACCTTTTGTTGCGTCATTACTTTTGTAAAGTCCGACGTTCGTGGCTGCCAGGAAAATCCTCTCTCCGGAATCCGAATCCGTGGTTTGGACCAGGGCATTCACTGCATCCGTCAGAATCAAGGAATCGAAATCTGCATCATTGCCGTCGACATCTTTGGAGACGCCGAGTGCTGCCAGTGTGATGTCGTCTATTTTGCCGGACACCAGAAGATGCTTGTCGGATTGAAATCTCTTCACGCCCGCGGCGGTCTTCGGACCTGCTAGCCCATCTACCTCACCGACGTTGTACCCCAGCGAGTTAAGGACTTCCTGAACTCGTTTGACCGTCGCCTCACTTAATCCAACAGCGACCTCGAGAGTCTGCACCTTCACTTTCGTCTTACTGGTTCGTTGGACCAGTTTATTCTTGATCTCATCTGGTGGAGGAGCGTTTGCGGACCAGATAGGAGCCCACGATGTTCCTCTATCAGTTGAGCGGTACACGCCTAGGTTAGTGCCGAGGTAGATAATGTTTGCGTCCTGCTGGTCCTGAAGAATCGAATACGTGATCAGCCGCGAAGGCATGTTGCGCATCGAAGGACGCCAGCTTGCTCCGTTGTCGTTGCTGACAAAAAGGAACCCGCCTCCCGTTGCAGTGTTGATCGTCGCGGCAAAGATTCGGTTCGGCGTTTCCCGATCTGCCACAATCGCATTTGCGAACCGTCCACTATACCCACCGTTAGTTGGTATGAAGCTCTTGCCGCTGTCATACGAAACCATAACACCATAGTTGTTAGTGCCAATGTAGATGGTCTCCGGTCGCGACGGGTGCACTGTTATGGAGTTGATCTCTATTTGTCTTGATGTGGTCACCATCCAGGAGTCCGCATCACCGCCTCGTTCTGAGCGCCAAAAGCCTTCAGTAGTTCCAGCGAACACCAGTCCAGGAACGGAGGGATGTTGGAGTATCGCGCGTGTTCTTCTTGACTGAGAAGGAATGCCCTGAACTTTTCGCCAGCTGTCTCCGGCATTCTTGCTTTCATAAATGCCGCTGCACGCTGACATGATCACGTGGTTCGGATCGCGCGGGTCGATATCGATAGCGAAGATGTCGGAATCATCAATGATGCCATTCCTGATTGACTTCCAGGTTCTTCCGCCGTCTACCGATTTATATGGCAAGTACCAGGTCCCGGCGTAAATCGTGTCTGGATTACGCGGATCAATTGCGAGTGATTCCACATGGACCAAGCCCGCCGTGTCCTGTGTGGGCAACTGTCGCCAGGTGTTTCCAGAATCGTCTGAGCGGAAAAGTCCGTTGAACGTTCCGGCGATGAGAAGGTCAGGATCTGACTCGGACTGAATAAGCGAGTGGAGAGCCTCTTTCTTCAGCTCGGGACTTTCACGCCAGGTACGTCCACCATCGACTGATTTAAAAAAGCCGCCCGGATCTTTGTGGCGATGCGCTGCTACATAGATGGTCCGTGAATCTCGAGGGTCGACAATGATGTGGTCTACAAACAGTTTCGGACGACTAAAGTTGTAAAGTAACTCCCAATGTTTTCCGGCATCGGAAGACGTATAGATCTGACCGTCAAGCGTGCCGAAATAAAACCGATCTGCATTGTTCGGGTCCACTACGAGGTCGCGAACGTCACCTCCAGGAGGTCCTGTGGGACGCCACTCGTCCGAGTAGCGAGCAGGATCTGCTCCTCCGTCGGTCAGCCTCGCCTCGACTAGCGACACACGCCCAGCCGGCTGAGTAATTAAAAGAAGTAGTAAAGCAAATAGGGGGATTCGCGTCATGGTGGTCTTAATCATCGTCTTCAGATTTAAAGGCATTTGTTACGCGGCGCCGGTCAACTGAGGCGCTTCAAACTGAGTTTAGTATAAAAGAGCAGGTTTGTATCCACCCAACCTCCCGTCGTGTACGATGCTACGCAATTACTAGGAAGTTGCACTATAAGGAAGCTTAGGGAAAAGGAGAGCGGGCGATGATTCTCATTCGAGAAACATCGCCCGCCATTGTTTAGCCAGCGTCTACCGAAGCCGACGCAAGCGTTTATTCGTCGTCCCTACCGCGCCGCCGACCACCGCGACGACGGCATTCCGGACACGGTGAGATGATGTTTTCCGTACTGGCCGCTGGCTTGTCTGCACCCGTAGGTACAATCCAAAGCTCCACAGTCAGGTCAGAACGACATCCACCATCAATCGTTACTATGCGTCCTGCCTCGATACCACGTGTATTCACTAGGTAGTTCTTAGCACGGTCAGCTCGGGATTGACCCTCACCGGCGCAGCTGCCGTAGGCAATGATGTAGCCTTCGGAGCCCGGTGAGTTCTGGAGCTGAATTGCATAGTTATCGAGTCTGGCTTTCTCATCGTTGAATCGGATGTTGCCGTACTCGTCAAACTTCGTGGCAATCGGTTTTGCTGCCTGCCGAATCTGCGTCGAGCATGAAGCGGTTCGGCCGCATGCTGGCGGATACCCACCGACTTCCAGAGTGGCGGTCACCGTTTGACCACCGAGGCCGGCAGTATCAACAGTGATCGTCGATGTACCCTGACCGCTGCTAATAGTTCCGGCAGAAACCGACCAGTTGTACGTCGCTGTGACGGTCGTGGCACCACCAGTTACGCTCGCGGAGAACGTAATCGGTGAACCTTCGTCTACAGCATCCGGACAGCTCACGGCAATAGCGGGACATGGAGGAACACAGCCAGTGCATTCAGCAACCGTAACAGTCGTCGAAGCGGGAACCACATGGCTGTTACCATCATTGACTTCTACTGTCGCTGTGTATGAGCCAGCTGCAACTCCCGAAAGGTCCCAAGTGACCATCTTGCCTTCGCCAGAAAGTCGACCACCAGTGACCGTCCAAGTGTAAAGCAGAGTGTCATTGTCTGGATCGGTCGCGTTTGCTGTTAACTGAACTTCGCGGCTTGCGCTCGGGGTGCAGCTCTCAGACTGCGTGCCTTCGGGACACGGCAGATTGATTGAACCCGTAGAAGCTGACACGCTAACAGTTGGCGGTTGGTTTGGTGGCGCCGGCAGTGCGCGTGGGTTCCGATGACCGACCCAGAACTGGCCGATGAAACCGTGTGGATCTTCTGAGAAACGGAATCCTCTTGGGTCACCATTGATAGTCGCCGGCACAACGAACGTTTGAGCCGCCTGTCCAGGAACAAGCACGTTCACTGTGGTGTTGGCGTTAACCGAGTTGAACAGGCTGTGGCTCTGCTGATTCAGATGGATGCGGTATGCCGCACCAAATCCCCACCAGCGGCCCTTCGGATAAATCTTGACACCGCCAAGTGCATCCACGGGACTATTCTCAAATGCATTTGGCGTCCTACCACCTACATACTGCGTTGATCTAACTTCGAAAATTGGCTGGTAGTGCTTGCTGATCGGGAAGTCTAAGCCGACACCAGCAATCAACTCATCGGGGCGATCAAGTAGCACGAAATCGCCCAAGCCCTTTGGGTTGCTGTTTAAGATGTAGCCGAAGTTAGCAGAGACGTTCACGCTTCTGCTTAGACGGCCATCAACGAAACCGATCAAACCAAAGTCACCGATATCACCACCTGGTGAAGCACCTCGCTGCAACTGAGTGAATCCACTCAGATCATCAGCCTTGTCCGGATACCAACGGTAGAAGGGAATGATGCCCCAACCAAGCGCATCGTTTGGTCCACTAAACCGAATCTTGGCGCCGACGACGAAATTCGTCAAGCTCGATTCGCCGTAGAGTCTACCCACGAATGGAGCATCAGGAAGATATGCTGGCGCGATCGTGAACGTGGCGGGGACAGTGATCGGCAGCGTTCTCGGCGTAGCTGGGATAACTGATGTAGCCAATACTATGCCCGGCAAAATTCCGCCAACCGGCGAACCGATTCCCGGGAAAGTGTCAGCACCACTAAACGTGCCGCTATTTGGGCCAGCAATCGGTGGTCCAAGGGTGGCCGAGAAGCCGGGGAAGCCGAAGAGAGTACCTGGGGCACCTGGTCCTAGTCCAAATGTACCAGCCGAACCACCAACAAAGGGAAATTGAACAAACGGCTGATTATTGAACGGTCGGAAAATAGCAAGACCCCGCACAGTGCCTACATTCGGACCTTGTGGGGCCAGAACTATTGCTGGCAAGCTGCAGAAAGCAGCTGGACCACAGCCTCCGATGTTCGGCAGATAAAAACTTGAAAGGTTCGCGGGGCTGTTTAGCTTGACACCGCGATAACCGTTGGTCTTGAACCACAACTCAATGTGATCGTTAAGACCGACGTTGAAACTTAGTGGAATATCCACAATATCAACGTCACCGGGATCCCGGTCGTAGTTGCTGTAAGCTATGCTGAAGGTAAATTCACCGCGGCGTATTGTGGATCCATCATAGACCGTGAAGAGTCCGGTTGGACCACCTTCACTGCCACCGGTGCCTACGGCTGGAGATTGATTCCGCGGATCACTCTCTGGCCTTAAAGTCTGTGCTGACGCTGCGGCACACAACGTCAACATTGCGAGCGCAGCAGTAAGCGCCCTAGTTGCGAGTCTCATCGCATTCCTCCTGCGAATTGAGTATATAAGTTTGCTTAAGAGTGCCGCCGTCCTCACAGGCAATGCGTCGTTTCCCTGCGGATGCGGAGGCTCCAACTACAAGTTGTCAACAGAATGACCGCTACCTTTTAACGACCTGAGTGGTCCTTCCAAGTGCAGCGGAACGCAAGAGAGTTGAGACGTTTGGGAATCAATCTTTCTCGCTACTCTTCGATGACACTGAGAAAACTAAACGGCATTTCTTATACGAAATGAACAGCCTAGTGTCAATGACTTAGCGGTCAAATCAGTAACGTAATTCTCATGCTTTCATAGCGCTGATTTAGGCCACTAAATCATGCCAGACCATACTCTACCTTCTAGGGGAAATCAAGACTTTTTCCCGGCTTAGGCCCAAAATTACTTATGTTTTTTCCGTCACGCATAGAAGCCTCTCATACGAGTGTCATAGGCCACGCGGTCTATCGCCAACATGTATGCCGCGGTCCTAGTGTCGACTGCGTGAGCATCAGCGTAACGGCAAAGATCATTGAAGCTGGCGACCATCTTGTCTTGTAGTCGCTCGTTGACTACATCCTCGCGCCAGAAGTAGCCCATGCGATCCTGAACCCACTCAAAATAGGACACCGTTACTCCACCTGCGTTAGCCAGGATGTCCGGGATAACGAAGATGCCCTTTTCATGGAGGATCTGATCGGCTGCTGCTGTCGTTGGACCGTTCGCGCCTTCCGCCAGCACTTTACACTTCAAGCGATCGGCATTGTGCGAGGAGATTTGATTCTCAGTCGCGGCGGGCACTAGAACTTCACACTCAAGCTCCAGCAATTCACTGTTGCTAACGTACTCGACCCCCTCGTAGCCCTCAAAAGAGCGCGTTGCCTTCAGGTATTCCAAGGCCTTGGGTATATCAATGCCGTTTGGATTGTAGATTCCGCCGTGCACGTCAGAAATCGCCACCACCTTATAACCAGATTGATGTAATAAGAGCGCAGCAATTCCTCCCACATTGCCGGAGCCTTGAACTACGACTCGAGTTGACGGAGGCACCATATTGAATCGCTTGATAGCTTCGTTTATCACGAAAAGAAGACCGCGTCCCGTAGCTTCTCTTCGACCGGATGAACCACCTAAGTCGATAGGTTTACCTGTAACCACCGCGGTGACCGTGTGTCGAGCGTGCATAGAATACGTATCCATGATCCACGCCATTGTCTGTTCGTTAGTGTTCATGTCAGGCGCCGGAACATCCTTCTCAGGTCCGATGAAATCGAGGAGCTCGGCGGCGTACCGCCGAGTCATACGCTCAAGCTCACCAGTCGACATTTGCTGTGGATCACAGATGATTCCACCCTTCGCACCGCCAAACGGCACATTTACAACCGCGCACTTCCACGTCATCCACGCGGCGAGAGCTCGGACTTCCTCAAGATTCACATCAGGGGCATATCGAATTCCCCCCTTTGCTGGACCTCGAGCGAAGTTGTGCTGTACTCGGTAACCTTCAAATACCTGGATACGGCCGGAGTCCATGCGAGTGGGGATGTAGACTTTCAACTCCCGGCTCGGGGATCTAAGGACGGCGTAGAGATCTGGATCCAAATCAAGCAATTGAGCTGCTCGATCAAAGCGAGACATCATTGATTCGAAAGGATTCTCTTCTTTTATCTCGCGAATATCATCGACATAGATGGTGCTGTACATGCTTGGCATGACCACTCTCCGATTTTCTTTTCCCAAACGCTCGAATAATCTTTTCGTTCACGATCACTCTAAGACTTCATTCATCGCTCCACTCCGGAAGCCGTGAAGATCAAGAGTTACATACTTAAATCCGAGTTGGCGAAATCGATGGGCTAGCTCATCCACCACCGCACGATCCAACACGCGATCCATTTCGGAAGGGGCGATCTCGATTCGCACGAGTGTCTCGTGATGTCGTACGCGAAACTGACGAAAGCCCAACTCACGAAGAATCTCTTCACCCCGATCAATTGTTGATAAGCGTTCTATTGTGACTGGCGTTCCATATGCGATGCGCGATGAAAGGCAGGGACTGGCGGGTTGGTCCCAAGTTGGCAGGCCCGCGCGTCGGCTAAACATTCGTACTTCATCCTTACTCATACCGACTTCTATAAGAGGACTTCGCACGCCGTGCTCGTTGGCGGCTTGCCGGCCCGGTCGATAGTCGCTCAGATCGTCCGTAGTTGAACCATCGAGCACGAAATCGATGCCGAGCTCTTGGGCTAGGGCGAAAAGTTTTCCAAACAATTCATCCTTGCAGTGGTAACAGCGTGATGGTCCATTAGCAACGTATGAGACATTCTCAATCTCATCCGTTTCGATGATCTTTCTTCTTAGCCCAAACTCTCTCGTCAGCCGCGCTGACTCATTGCGCTGGTGCGATGACAAACTCGCGGACTCACCTGTCACACACAAAGCACGATCGCCCAATTCTTGATTGGCAACGTAAGCGAGATAGGTACTATCAACACCGCCAGAGAAAGCGATGAGCACCGAGCCCATTTCACGAATCAAGAGTCGCAGTTGGTCCTCTTTAGAACCTGAGACGTAGTCATCGACTTCTTGTGACGGCGATCTAAGGCTGTCTGTGGAAGAAGAGTTCACTGTTCGCCTTCTCGCGGGTAGGCAATAAGGAAACGGCTTACCATTTGTTGTAGATGGAATTGCGACGCGATGTTAGCGTATCGATAAAGCCAAGTGCAACCAGCTTTTAAGATCTCCTTCGTCGGGGAAAACTGCTTTTGGACGCGACAACTTTATGCGTGTTAAGATCATCATCTCCCTGAGTTAATTTCTTATCCCCTTTCCATTGCGGCCCAATTTGAATGTGATGCGCGCTTCAGTTCAGATGGTACTCAACTCTCGGCGTGTGCTGACGATTGTGTTTGCACTTTCGCTGTCCCTGTGCAGCGGAATCGCAGCCACTGGACAGACCGAGAATAGCCTGGACGACAATGCATCTGATCCGACGAAACTCTTCGAACGAGGACAGAACGCGCACGCCCGAGGAGATCTGGAACGAGCGTTGGAGTTCTATGAAGAAGCTATTAAGGTCAAGCCCGAGTTCCCTGAAGCCGAATTCCAACGTGGCAGTGCGTTGATGTCTCTAAAGCGATTTAATGAAGCCGAGGCCGCTTTTCGCCGGGCGATCGAATTGAAAAGCAACTGGGCCATGCCGAAGGTTAACCTGGGCGTTCTGCTTGTGCGGCTTCATCGTGACACGGAAGCAGAACCAGTCTTGCGACAGGCTCTAATGCTAGATGGTCAAAACGAACTCGCTCTTCGTGTGTTGTCGGACCTTCGACTCCGGTCCAAAGATCCCAAGGAGGCCCTGGAACTCTCAACGAAGGCCAGTACTCTAAAAGACGCGACCAACTCATCGCGACTGGTAAAAGCGATGGCCGAACGAGCGTTGGGAATGAAGAAGGAGGCCGCAGCGACCTTGGAGTCTGTGCTCGCGACTGAGCCGCAAAACGTTGCCGCCCTCCTTGAGCGTGGAGAGCTTCACCTGGAGAACAATGCGTACGCAGATGCTGTAAACGACTTTCTTGCTGCGCATCGTCTGGAACCGACAGATAAGGCGATTGCCTCGCGGTTGGCTTCGGCGTATGAACGCGACGGAAAACCAGATGAAGCGCGAAAGATTGCCGAAAGTGCCGGACTGATTACAAGCAGCGAAGCTTCCGGCGACGGAATAAAAGTGATCGGCACTCCTGAAGAAATTAAGGCTGCAAACAGTGAAGACAGTGCAGAATCAAAGAAATCGCTCGAAGCCTTGCTCGTAAAGAATCCTCGCAACGCAATGTTACTCGCGCGCCTCGGTGCTGCTTACCGTACGGACAATCCCGCACAGTCACTTGAGTATTATCGTCGCGCGGCTGAATTCGAACCGAAGAACCCCGATTACGCGGTCGGTTATGCGTCGGCACTTGTGCAGGCACGTAGATTCGAAGATGCAAGTAAACTTTTGAGAAGTGTAATTGCGATTGCGCCAGAGCACTACGCTGCACACGCAAACCTTGCAACCGCGCTCTACGAGCAGAAGAGTTTTGCAGAGGCTTTATCGGAGTACGATTGGATACTAAAGAAAAAACCCGACGTGGTTGTGGCTTACTATTTCATTGCCACAGCGCATGACAATCTTGGAGAATATCCAGAGGCACTGACCGCGTACGAAGCTTTCATCGCACGAGCTGAACCGCAGAAGAATCAACTCGAAATTGAGAAAGTAAAGTTGCGCCTGCCTTTACTCCGAAGGCAGATTCAGCTTGGTCAGGGCGTTAAGCAAAAGTCCAAAAAGTGAGTAGGCGCTCACACCGTCGGGGATGAGGAGCTCTGTTAAAGCGCGACGTTACACGAATCTAGCCGGAATAGCGGCGAGTCTCTTATTGGTTTGCTCTGCACTCGCTCACCAGCAAACTCCAAATCCGCAACTCAATGCGCCTCCGCCTTTGCGTGTTATCTCTGCCGAAGAGAAAGCGATATTAGCCGACATTAAGGACCCCAAATCGCGAGCTAAGAAGAGCATTGAACTCGCTGAAGCACATTTGTTGAACGCCGAAACTCGAACCTCACAAGACCAATTCACTGAAGCATCGACAGAGCTCGGACGCTACTGGGCCTTAATCGAGGATCTGTTGAATTACCTGAGTCCGCTAAACCGGGAAAGCACCAAAACTCGTGACCTTTACAAACGATTGGAACTGTCGCTCCGGGCACATGGACCAAGGCTGACGATCATTCGACGCGACACTCCGCTCGAATACGCCGTTTGGATTAAAGAGATTGAGGAATTCGCCAGGGCCAGTCGCACCGAAGCGCTAAATTCTTTCTACGGACATACCGTAGTTCGTGAGTCTCAACAACAATCAAGCTCAGACAAACCATCTGACAAGCGATCGGCAGAAACCGCAACTCCACCCGAAAGTAAACAACCATGATCCCCCGCCTGCCCAAATTAGTTATTGTTTCTATCATCCTGATCTTTTCTGCGCCGCTGATCGCTCACTCATCGCAAAGAGATCATTTGACTCCCGAAGAGCAAGAACTTGTTAAGGACGCTCAAATCCTCGACAAGCGCATAGACATTTTTATTAAAGCAGCCGACCGCCGGTTACTCGCCTTAAACGGTGTCGATCCAGCCAGCGAAAAACAGCTTAAGAAGGACTCTGAAAAATGGGGAGCACTTCCGACGGGATCACGTGCAGAGTTGATTCGTGACATCGCGAAAATCCTCGACGAGGCGATCACCAACATCGATGATGTCAGCACTCGTGACGAGAGAAATCCACTCATACCAAAAGCGCTACGAAAGTTAGCGGCCGAAACAACTCGGATTGTTGACCGTGTGAAGCCGTTGCAGGCGCAAGCCAAGGGTGAAGCAGAGCTGGCGAGCTTTGAAGAACTTATTGAGAATGCGGATTCAATCCTTCAGGCTGCAAACAAGCTACCTCCTCCTGTAGACAAAAAAGACAAAAGCAAAAGCGAAAAAGCCAAAGCGAGTAGCTAGCGTTCGCTTCGGCTCTTCCGCCTTAAGGTGGCCACGCAAGGTCTAGCCTCGCTTTACAGCAGCGCTCACTTGCTGAGCCTCAGCGTCAATCGCTATTCCAGCGCTCTGCTCATCTCCTTCTTCTTTCGCCGTGGCTGAAGACTGCAGTCGAGGCGAGCCTTCGCCGACTGCAAACAGACGGTAATCGATGCGAGCCTCGGTTTTATTAACTCCGGGAACACCGACAGCACCTCCGAACATTCCGCCAAGCTTCTTAGCAGCAGAACTCTTTAACGCGGTGATATCCGTGTAAAGAATGAAGTCGCACTGTTTGGCTTTAGCCTCGGCTTCAGCTTCAGAAGCTGAAATGGCATTCAAGCTGACCGCGTCCACACCCGTTGATTCAATGTTGGTGACCAAGCGTTGGCGAAGAGATTCGATCGAGACGGGCTTCCCAGCCTTGTTATTGAAAGTAACTACGCCGACACGAACTGAGCCAGGTCGCTTTGCATCGGCGCTGGGCTGAACGCTCGAAGGATTCGTAGTTTGGGTCGAGCTTGGGTTTGCTTGGGACATTGTGGAATCCATTGAAGGCATTCCATAAAACTCCTGTGAGTCTTTTGCCTCCGTGTAACCAGCAGGAATATCAAACAACGCGACATCGAGTGGCTCGCGAGAGAGTTCGATCGCCTCTTGAGTTGAGGAAAACATAACTCTTCCGTCAGGACCATACATCGTGGTAGTTACGCTCAAAGGTGTTCCCAATCGAGCAGAACCTTGTCTGCGAAACTGCGTACGATCGCGACAGCCGCCTATCGGCATCAACGGAGCAGTCACCTGTTGACGACCCAGATCACAATCGAAATTCACATTCAGATCAATGTACCAACCATCTGTCTCGATCTTTTGATTAACCGGGCGACATGCGTCTGGTGAGGATTCAATCATCACGGAACTCTTCACGTGCCTGGCCGTAAAACCAAACATCTCCTTGCGTTCACCTGTATCAGTAACCGTTGTCGTGTACGTGACCACTCCACCAGTACGAACCGGTTGCGCAGGTTGAGTACTCGGCGTCGCGGTAGTCTCTGTTGAACTGCTCGTTTGCATCGGCGTGATCAAGTACTTCTGATTCTTGTTACTGACTTGGATTGTTCGTTTCAGATCACACTGAGTAATGTTGACCGAATCCATGCCATAACCTGTGTTCATCTCGCTCCGTTCTCGCGGGCCTTTGATCATGGTCGTGCTTTCCATCGCTTGGCCGCCCATCGTCGATTTGTACTTGATCTTCAGATTAGTTTCGGCTGGTTTCTGAGCCGGCCCAGTTCTGGGTGCGGGTGCTGGACCCCTGCGCGTTTGCGCCAAGCCATTCAAAACTAGAACCAAAGTGACTAAAGCTATAGTCAAACTGAAATTGAGGACCCTCTTGTTCATTGTGTTTCTCCTTAGTTAGTTCATTCCGTGAGTTGTTGGTGCGGATTTCGTACTACGTTTCAATCTCGCGTCCGTTGCAATACGGCGCTCGCACGCTGAACAGCAGCGACAATTCGATCCAAAGCGTCCTTCGCATTATTCGCATTGCGGTCATCTAGTGCTTGTCGAAAATCCGGAAGCGGCTGTGCAGCGTACCCCGTATAAAAGCCCGGCGCGTAGATCTGATGTCTGTACCAGGGCCTGCCCTTGAGACCGCGGTCGTCGACTAGTGCTCGTTCAACTGAAATGAGCCCGTCATTAATACGCTTTGCTTTTGCGGTAAGCGCTGGGTCGTTCGTCGATCCATTCCGCTCAAGAGCAGCCAGAAGATCTTTCTTTTCTTGGTCCACTCGATTCGCTTCTCGAAGAAACTGGTCTATAGCAGAGTTCATTGCAGCTTCATTAAAGGACGCAGCTATTTGTCGACGTTTTGCATTTCGCAGACTCTCCTGGAAAAAGTCTCGAATCTCATTGGCGTAGCTTACGTAATCAAACGGAACTACGTCTGCTGAAGCGAGTCGCATCGCGAGTGTTCCCCAAACCTGCGCGGCAGCGACGTGATAGACGAAGGTAGGATCACCAAAGCTCGACATCCAATGGAAAGAATCATAAGCCGAGTGATAGACGCCGTAGTCGCCGCCAAATCCCATGTCAGTCGACGGAATTCCCAAATGCTGTAGGAACGGTGTGTAATCGGAACCCGAGCCGAGCGCGCCAATCCTCGCTTCCGCTACTGCGGTATCGCTGCCCATCGTGGCATCCGTCAATTCCGCTGAAGGCTGAGACTCACGAGTTCGATCCTGCCATTGTTGATAGACATTCTTTCCAGTCTTTGGATCGCGAACATCTTTGGTGACGGCGCGAATTGTTTTCCATAACGACGGCACCGATGAAGCGCCAAAGTTAGCACCGGATACTCCGACGTCCATGTTCAAATACGCGACTGCTTTCTCCTTTAACTCGGTAGCGTTCTCTTCCGCCCATTCAGTCGAGCCAATCAGCCCAAACTCTTCGCCGTCCCAGCTGCAAAGGATGATCGTGCGTCGTGGCCGCCAACCGGCCTTTAACAACTGACCAAAGCCACGAGCAGCTTCGAGCATTGCTGTCGTACCACTATTCGGATCAACAGCACCAAAGGTCCATGCGTCACGGTGATTACCCATTATCACCCAGCGATCTTGACCGGTGTCGCCATCGATTCTGGCAATGACGTTCCAGATTGGACGAACCTTGTAGTCCATTTCCGTCTTCAAGCGAACGCGCACATCGGACGTACCACCTACGTGATATGCGAAAGGCAAACCACCTTGAAAACCTCGCGGTCGTATTGGTCCAAGTAATGGTTCCAAAACCTTACGCGCGTCACCGTACGAGATCGGCTGTACAGGAATCCGAGGCAGATCGTTCGCTTCTTCTTGCTTCAATCGTGGCTGACCGGGAACTGATGGGCGGCCCGGCGTTAACGGGTCGCCTGGATACTGAAAGAGGTATTGCACTGAACCACGTTGAGCAGAATCGACCGGACGCCACGGTCCTTTGGGATAGACATCACCCTGTACGTATCCATCGTCGGCGGGATCCGAATAGATGATCAAGCCAACTGCGCCGTTCTCTTCAGCAACCTTCGCCTTTACTCCACGAAATGAGTTTCCATACCGCGCAACGGCAATCTTCCCCTTCACGTCCACACCGAGTTTCTTCAGTGCTTCGTAATCAGTAGGTAGACCGTAATTGACGTATACAACAGGAGCCGTGACATCTCCGCTCGCGCTGTATCCATTGAACAGGGGAATGATTTTTGGATTAGACGAGCTGGGATCTTCTGGCAATACTGGTTCCTGTAACTGCAATCGCTCTCGAGTAGGCGCTACTAATTCAACAATGCTGGGCTGGCTTGGGTAAGGTAACAGAACGTCGTACTGCCTAAGTTCAGCCTGCAATCCATAGCTGCGCATTTGATCACGAACATAAACCGCTGTTGCGTAGTCTTCTTTTGAACCAGCCACGTGTGGTTCAGCGGTTAACTGACGCAGATGTTCTCGCGCTGACTGAGGTTGTGGAACTGTTCGAAACTGTTCTTCCCAACGTCGTTGTGTCTTTCCATTTTCAAGAGTGAATCCGTCGAAAGTGTCTTCAGTGGCGCTCTGAGATAAGACGACCTGAAAATCAAACGTAGAGACGATTAATGCGAATAACAGAAAGGTTAAAGCCACGCATCGAAACAGCTTCAAGATAAGTTCTCCTAACCGACTAATTTCAGGAACAGGATTGGCTCGCAAATCTTTCCATAGCGAACATTGCTTTCGCTCTGCACGTAAGGTAGAAAGACAAGCTGAAAGGAAATGATCAAATGGATAGCCGTTATTACCCGGGTGTTGAAGTCGACTCACCAATGCTACTTGCTGAACTGCGCAATATTTTCGACGAAGACTACGAAGTCCAAACAATGCAAGTAGCTTCGACTACTGTGTTGCAGGCACGTAAGTCTAGCACGCTTAGAGATCTAACCGGGCTGTCTGCCGCCCTGACGATTAAGATCACCCCTGAGAGCGGCGGTACGCGCGTCGAGATCGGCATGCAGAAGTGGTTTGACAAAGCTGCCGTAGCGGCGGTCGCCTTGATTCTTTCAGCCGGATTGTTAGTAGCGCTACCGGCGCTCGGCGCGTATTGGCAATACAAACTGACGGAGGATGCGTGGAAAGTGATCGAAACTCACATCACACGCAAGGCCGGCGGCTATGTTCCGCCGTTGCCCGGTCGTTGCGGCACCTGTGGCGCTGCGAACAGTACGGGTTCTGACTATTGCTCAGCCTGTGGAGCAAATTTGCGCGTCGGTCGAACTTGTTCTTCATGCGGTGCAGTCCAGAGAGAGACTTCAGCTCGGTTTTGCAATAAGTGCGGAAAGCCACTTAGTGCTTAAGGGTTGTTAGGTCTTTGGTCTTTGGTCTTTGTCCGCTGTTCATGGTCCATTGTCCGTGGGGTTAATGAATTTGTCTTCTTGGTAATTTAGTGTTCGTTCGTGTGGTTTCGTGGATCGTATTCCTGACGCTTACAAGAACGGATCCACGGAATTATACGAACTGACACTAACACGAGTCTCTGAAGCCAATGGAAATGAAGGCTTAATCGTGCCTTAGCGCACGCACAGGATCGATTCGCGCCGCGCGAGCTGCGGGGTAGAGTGCCGCAATAATCGAAACAACTAACGCAAAAAGAATTGCTCCAATCGTTAAGTAAGGTGGCAGCGAAAAGAAGTCGATGAACGAAGCACCCTGCGGCTTCAAAATAAAACGATAGGCCAAGCGGTTTGCTAAAGCATCAATTCCCCACGCCAACAACACGCCCAACACTCCACCCACCACTCCGATTACCGCGGCTTCCACGAAGAAGATCAATTTAATCTCTCGATCCTCAGCGCCAATAGCCTTCATGATTCCTATTTCGCGAGTGCGCTCGAGTATCGACATGATCATCGTGTTGGCGATACCAAACGAAGCGACCAGCAAAGAGATTCCGCCCAACAGACCAAGGACTGAATCGATAATCAAGAATACCGTCCGAATCTGATCGAGCTGGTCAACGATAGAAAAACTGCCAAAGCCGAGCTCGCCTAAACGCTGTCTCACACTCGTCAACATCACCGGATCTGTGACGCGAATAACCGCGGCGTCATAACCTTCATTCTCCGCTTCACCCAATGCTCCGCTTCGTCGTGCCAACTCTACCGCCACCTCGCCAATCGGTGAACGATGCTGGAGTGTCCACGATCGAGCAGACTGAAGTGGAATGTAAATCCGGGCGCCTGGCATCATCCCGCGAATTCCACCTTGTCCTACTCCTTCTTTGATCTCCGTCTTAAGCACTCCGGCAATTCGAAATGTGCGCGCAACCAGTCCGGATGCATTGCTTTCATCAACAGACTGGTCATCAAGCGGAATTCCAAAGAAGTTTGATGGACCATCTTCCTGATCCTTCTGCCTCTCATTCGGCGGAGCCAGAAACTCGACGGTCTTGCCAATGGCGTCAGCCGTATTCACAAAACCGAAGTCGCGCACAAACCGTTCACTCACAACAGCCTCATCAGCGGTCGGTGAGCTGATCATTTTGCCTGCGACAAACTCCTGGAATCGTGAAGAAGCGTTAGGTACTGCGGCGCCACCAGCAAACTGAGTCATCACCTGTCCATTCACTCGAAGGTAGACGGTGAAACTAATGCTCGGTTCAACGTAGGCTACTCCGGGAATGCTCGAAATTTCATTGATCGCTGCGTCATCAAGTATTCGCGTTGGAGCTTTGTCAGCTTGATTGCGTCTGACGCCTCGGTCCTGATCCTCTCTCCGCTGGGCTCGATCGAATGTTGCTGACGCCAAGTTGCCGAGGCTTCGTCCAAAGACCTGGATTTCATTAAAGAGGTCCAGTGCCTTGAACCTTCCGAGCATGTTTCGCTGCAAACCAAGCCCAAACGAAACCATGGTCACAATCACTGCGACACCAACCAGCACGCCCATCGTAGTTAACGCAGCCCGCAACTTCGCCTGTCGAAGATTTCGTAACGCAAGTTGAAGGATATCTAAAAAACTCATGTAGGTAGGCTATTCACACGAAGACTAAGCGCACGGCATCGAGAGTCCAATCAGCGAGACTCTTGGTTACGACATCCGCCCCTGCCGTGCGAAGTGCATCCTCCGAAACTGTGTTCGTAATGCCGAGAGTCCGCATGCCAGCTGCACGTCCCGACTGAATGCCTGGTGGAGAGTCTTCGATGACCAGGCACTCTCTTGGCAGCAATGGCAACAGTCTCTTCGTCTGGCGGATCTCATTTAGCTTCGAAAGTCCCTCGCGATAGCAGTCAGGAGCAGGCTTACAAATACCAACGTGATCGGCGGTCACTATGATGGAAAAATGGAGACGTAACTGTGCACGGTCCAGGACGTAATCGATCTCGTAATTGTTAGCCATGCTGACGAGCCCTAGAGAGAGATGACGCGAAGTAGCTTTAATGAAAGTAATCACTCCGGGAAACAAAGGAAGTTCTTCTTCGATCATCTTTCGATGAGCATCCTTCTTCTCCTCAAGCACAGCGTTCGTTAGGTGTTCACTGAGACGGCCCGCCCTTTCCAGAGCGACTCTTGTGAAAGTTCGGTCGTCCATGCCGAGTGCTGCGAAATATTGTTCTTCTGTCAGATCAATGCCGTGGCCTCGAAGAACATGCTGGTAGGCCGCCATTTGGAGGCGCTCATCATCGATGACGACGCCATTGAAATCGAAAAAGATTGCTTCGATCATTGGTCTTGGGTCTTTAGTCTTTGGGCTTTGTCAGTGGTCAGTGATCCGTTGTTCGCGGTTCGTGGTCCGTTGTTAGTGTCAGTTCGTATCGTTTTCGTGGATCGTATTTCATGCTGCTGACGAGAACGATCCACGAAATACCACGAAGCACACCAAAGACTAACCACAACGGACCACGGACAACGAACCACTGACAAAGACCAAAGATCAACTAACTACGACCGGAGTTGTCTCCATTCGGATTCGCCAATCTAGCGTTCTGTTCCTCAAACAACTTCGGCAAACGCTCACTTTCCAAAACATCCAACCGCCGCAAGACTTCCGCGAGCGAGAGCTCATTCTTCAGATTGACCTGGTAATCCAAATCAGCTCGCAGCCGATCTTTTTCGCCTTGCCGATTCTGCGACATCATGATGATTGGCGCCTGCATGCCCGCGATTACAGCGAGCACGAGATTCAACATTTGATAAGGAGCCGGATCGAATCCGCGAATGAGTACGTACGAGTTTAGAAGAATCCAAAAAATGATCAGGCCAATTGAAACTCCGATAAACTTCCAGCTGCCGCCAAACTCCGCGATCAGGTCCGCCGCTCTGTCGGCCATCGTAAAACGCGCTTCAGCTTCCTCGTTCACGTTGCGCGAGACCCTCGATCGCAGCAGTTCGTCAGTGCGCCTAAGTCTTTCCGTTAATGCGGCCATCATCTCGAGCGCCACGTCGGGGTTCGATTTAACAAACGTGATGAAGTCGTCGCGCGAGAGGATGGCAAAACGAGCATCATCCACAACGTGCGCGTCGGCCGAACGACGTCTACCATCGATCAACGCCATCTCACCGAAGAAGTCTCCCTGGGCCAGTTCCGCAAGCGTAACCTCCACGCCGTCCTCATCCTTAATACTGATACGCACGCGTCCACTCTCGAGCAGGTACATGGCATCGCCCGAATCGCCTTTGTGGAAGAGCTGAGTACCCCTGGCAAGCTCTTGCTGGGTCAAAAGGCTCCTCAACTTGACGGCAGCATCGTCGTCTAATGAAGCAAACAACGGCACCGATCGCAGCGCCTCGAGTGTCATTTGTGTAGATGTATCAGGCATAGTCCCTCTCAGGAGGCTCAAACGATACGACCGTCCTTCATCAGCACAATCCTGTCTGCAAACACAGTCGCAAGTTCGTGATCGTGAGTCACCATCAGAACTGTCAACGAGTCAACGCTAACCATATTCCGAAGCAGCTCTAGCAATTCATGGGCGCGCGTCGAGTCTAAGTTTCCAGTTGGCTCGTCCGCAAGCAACACCTGCGGGCGGTTCGCCAAGGCGCGCGCTATCGCAACTCGTTGTTGTTCGCCTCCCGACAGTTCTGCCGGACGATGCGTTAACCTATCCGAAAGTCCCACACGCTCCAGCAACTCTTCCGCGCGTTGGCGTCGTTGTTTTCCGCGCACGCCCGTAAACGCTAAAGCGAGTCCGACATTCTCTTCGGCGGTCATAGTAGGAATCAGGTTGAAGTTCTGAAAGATCATTCCAACAGAGCAACGCCGATAACGCGCCATCTCTCTGTTACTCAGCGGTGTTAGCGGTTTGGAATTAAAGAGAATTTCGCCGGAGCTGGGATGGTCAAGCCCACCTAGCATATTAAGCAAGGTAGACTTTCCCGAACCGGAAGTTCCCTGGATAGCAACGAACTCTGACTGTTGGATTGCAAACGAGACGTTATCGAGCGCAGCAACGCGCGTCGTGCCCATTAGGTAAACTTTAGAAACATCTCGTGCTTCGAGAATGGCAGGCATGCAGCTCGTTCGTTCGATACTTCAGCCGGTGCGGGTTTGAACCTCAACGCTCCGGTCAATATCCACGCATTTCTACACCGGACTGACTAGGGCTGGCGCTGATTTCCTACCTACGCGGATAAGCTGAAAGTGCTCCTCAGCAAATCCCTTCAACGTGACATCAAACTCGTCGGATTGCAGTCCGCTCTGCTCCTCTAATAGATCTTGTACTTCAGGATCTTCAAACACACTCTGAGAGATGATTACGTCCTGCCCTGTCGATAGACACTCAAGCCGGGCAGCCATGTTCACAGTAGAGCCGAAGTAGTCGAGTCGATCATTTAACGTAACTGCGATGCACGGTCCCTGGTGCATGCCCGCTTTCAAAGTCAAAGGTTGACGACCTTCAACAGGTATGGCCAGTTCTTCCTGCGCGGCCAGCATCGCTCGCAACGCACCGGCCGGTCGACGAAAGACCGCCATCACTGCATCGCCAATCGTCTTCACCACCGCGCCGTCTTCATCCGCTATGGCTTTTTTCAACACCTCGAAATGATTCAAGACGTAACCGAAGGCCGTTGCATCGCCAATTTCCCGATACAGCTGAGTTGAGTTTCTGAGATCGGTAAACAATACTGTCAGCGTGCCGACTGAGATCTGTTCTCCAGGTCTCAGGGCTTCCGTCGAAAAAAGATCGCGAAAGATTTGAAGCGCAGTGACTTCGGCAGCAGTTGCAGCCTGATCGCTCCACGCGGTCCGTTCCATAACAAAAACTTTCTCAGCATCAGTATTGTTGATTAGTTTCAAGCTGGGATTCGTTGAAAGCTGCAAGTCCTTTCCCCAACCAGCGCTCGAGAGTTCAATGACGGCCTCAGCTGGACAACTGCTGCAAGCCTGTAGTTTCTGCTCACCACGAAGCGATGGAGTACGAACTCGATAACGACCCTCTTCCAACGGCAACGTGAGCATTCGGTTTGTTCGCGGCGGCAGGATTTGTTGGGCTATTACGTGGGGCGTCCGCTGTGGACTGCCCATGCAGTAAGTTTTCGGGTTAACGGCGCGGACGCTTGCATTGGGACGGAATGTTACTTCGACAAAACGATCGAAGTTGACATCGAAATCGATCTCACAGCCTGCGCAATGTCCGTGCGCATGTATGTCGCGCAAGGTGCTGTTGGATTCCTGCGGTCCACGGCACATTGGGCAAAGTAGATCCCATTGCAGGTCCAAAAGACCAACACGGGTTGCGTGGAAGCAAGCTTCGAGAAGAGTGCGTCTTGGCTCACTCCAGGCGTCAGCAAGCGCGTACGGTCTAATGCGCGCGAGATCCATCTCATCGGCCTGTCCTACAAAGTCGGTCAGCATTTTGGCTATCCGCGGCGGCACACCTCTTTCGACCAATTTCTCAGCCAGTAGCGCGAGGCGCTTCGCTTCTGCAAGACTTATCTCACGCTCTGTTGATTCTTCGGGACTGATCGACTCGCCACTTTGGACCATCGAATCGTATTCTTTAAACGTATGACCGAATCGTCGAGCACTGATCAAGCCGATTTGTAAAGGAATCGCGACAAGGCCCATGGGCGACTTCGGACGAGCCCAGATTTCGTAGATAAGGTTGGTTCCCCCATCTTCACGCGGCAGCAGTTGAACGAGGACCTTAATGCTTGCGATTGGCCCCTTTGAGTAAGTTCGCGTCGAACCAATACGCGAAGGCCGCACCCACTCGAACGGTGTTTCTTCCCATTCGACCGGCAACCCAAAAACTTTTAGACGCAATCGTCGGCGTCCGGCAGCCAAAGGCTGGTTGTGCTCGAGTGAGGGCACTTGCGCATCACGATTAAAGCGATCTGTATTCGCAACAAACGGCCAG
>JBKPAL010000239.1:0-10884 GCA_046726395.1 Acidobacteriota bacterium | reverse complement strand
CGACAACACTTTGGATTGTTGAGTGGTTCTACAAACGCGAACCGAAACCGCACTCCAATCCAAAGCGGTGTCGCGCTGCGCTTGCCACCGCACTCCAAAGGACTTAGACATGAATCGTGTCTTACAAACAACTCGCTTATTGCTTCGACCCTTACATCTTGATGATCTCGACCATGTCTATATTCTTTGGACCAATGACCACATTCGGCAGTTCCTTCTCGACAACCGCGTAATCTCGCTAGATGAGGCGCGCTCCTTCCTCGAGGCAAGCCTCGCGAACTTTGAAAAACATGGTTATGGACTTTGGCTCGTTTTCACACGAGACGGGGGATCGCTTGTTGGTTTTGCCGGTTTCTTACGTTCAGAAGATGCGGTCGCAACTTTAATCTACGGCGTTCACCCGAGCTTTTGCGGAAAAGGGATCGCAACAGAAGCAGCCAGCGCCGTATTGAGTTACGCGTTTGATAGTCTCGCGTTGCCTCGGGTGAAGGCCGATGTAGATGAGGCAAATGTCGTATCCATCCGCGTAATGGACAAGCTTGGAATGAAGCGAACACGCTCTGCGATAGTTGCAGGACGTCCACTCGTTTATTATGAGCAGACGAGAGAGGCGCAGAGTTAACAATCATTCGAGCTGACTCCACATATAGACAGAACTCTCGCCCTGGCATCAACTAGTCAGACTCATACTGGCACTGGATAAAGCTCGTGTGGCGCGGCGGGAGGTGCAGTATGTCGCCACTCGATCCGGATCGATTAATAGCGCGAATAGCGATCGTGGACGAGCACGTCCGTTGTGAGAACCGTCACGATCTGGATGCAGTGATGGCTACGTTCGGCGATGACGCTCGGTACGATGACGAGCCGTGGGCTGATCACCGCACTGGTCGCGATGGCGTGCGGTCGTACTACACCGAGCTGATTAATGCGTTACCTGATCTGCAAATCGACGTTCAGCACCAACACGTAGGATCAGAAGGACTGGCGCTCGAGGTGATTATTCGGGCTACACATCTTGGTCCGTGGCGCGGCTTGCCGGCCACGGGCAGAAGGCTTGAGTTTCCGCTTTGTGGGATCTACACGTTCGATGCGAATGATCAGTTAGCTGGCGAACGCATTTATTATGACCGCGCAATGGTGTTGGGCCAGCTCGGTCTTTTCCACGAGCCATTGCGCGGGTTGGGCCGTGTCGTCACTGCGTTCAGTCATCCCGTCACGATCGCGCGCGCATACTTCAGGCGTTCTCCTAGTTCAATACGGAACCGGGAGCGGTAGCGACCGGATGCTACGGCCACATACCCTACTTAAGAGTAGATTCGCATGTGCAGCGGAGTGTAGCATCCGGTCGCAACTGCTCCCGGGTTCTGTAACTAGGTTGTGTGAAGCATCCGGTCGCTATCGCTCCCGGTTCTGTAGCGAAGTTGCGTTGGGAGGGCTCGAAGTGGCTGAGTCAAACGCGGACAATCTTCGAACCATCTATTCAGAGGTTTGCCGGAGCTACCATGCCATCGTAGATTTTCGCGCAAAGCTGCTCGCCCTTCTTCCTATTGCCACAGGAGCGGGTGGACTTCTAATTCTCACTAGAGCTGATACCGTGAAGCAGTATCTCGCACCGATTGGAATCTTTGGCGCTGTCGTCACATTTGGTCTGTTCGTCTATGAACTGCGCGGTATTCAACGATGCAAAGCTCTTATCGAGACCGGCAGGGAAATTGAAGACGAGTTGCGCATAAGCTACGGCCAGTTCGTCTCGCGGCCGAAGGCGCGTGGCTTGATTAGCGCCGAGACGGCCGGATGGATCGTCTATACAACTGTATTTGCCGCATGGTCTTACTTGGCGATCATAGGATTTAGAATTTGACGTAAGCTGCAGCGGCTTCGATCATCGGAAACGGTCATGAAAGAAACTACTCGTTCCAGCTCAGCACCCGAAGGATGGCACACCGTCACGCCCCGAATCGTCGCTAACGACGCGTCACATCTTGTCGAGTTCCTCAAAGAAGTGTTTAGTGCCACTGGTGATTATGAAAAGACTCGTCCTTCTGTGATCAAAATCGGGGATTCCATGATCATGATTAGTGACGCGGGAATCCGTAGGCCGATGACCGCTTTTCTTTACGTTTACGTTGATGATGTTGACGCGACGTATCGCCGGGCGATGGACGCGGGTGCACGTTCAATGGAAGAGCCAAGCGAGACGCCGTATGGTGACTATCGTTGTATGGTGGAAGACAAATGGGGCAACACGTGGCAGATCGCAACTTACGCGAGAAGCTAGTGAGACTAGGAGTAGACTCTATGAGAGCGTACCTCATTACCACGGCTGTGATTTTTAGTTTGCTTACATTAGCCCACGTGCTGCGGACCGTTGCCGAATGGTCGCGCTTAAGGTCTGATCCCGGATTCCTAATCGAGGGGCCAGGGATTGGTCTCGTTGCAGCGGCACTCGCGTTTTGGGCCTGGCGCCTGCTGCGTCAGTCGACACACACAACAACCTAACCGTAGCTTTGCCGGCTATCGCTGGCAAGTCTGCCATGAATGACTCAAGCAAGATTGCATGGGCCAGCGGCGAAGCCTACGAACCGTTTGTGGGACGATGGAGCCGGCTCGTCGCGACCGAATTCTTATCGTGGCTTGCTGTCCCGTCTGGTTGCACGTGGCTCGATGTCGGATGTGGAACCGGAGCGCTCAGCCAAACGATTCTTGATTTAGCCGAGCCAAAAAAAATCTGCGGCATTGATCCTTCAGAAGGGTTCGTGAGTTACGCGCGAGCACAGGTGAACGATGCTCGAGTAAAATTCGATATCGGAAATGCAATGTCGCTTCCACGTGAGTCGGAACGTTTCGATGCAGTAGTTTCGGGTTTGGTTCTGAACTTTGTACCCGATCCGGCGAAAGCACTATCGGAAATGTCGCGCATTTCGAGGCCCGGGGGAACGGTAGCTGTTTACGTTTGGGACTACGCGGGTGAGATGCAGCTTGTGCGTCATTTCTGGGATGCAGCAGTAACACTTGACCCAAGGGCATTGGAACACGATGAAGGCCGACGCTCTCCTATCTGTAAAGCTGAACCACTGACCAGTCTTTTTCAAAGTGCTGGATTGAAGAACGTTGAGACGAAAGCCATCGATGTGCCGACGACGTTTAAGAACTTCGACGATTACTGGTCGCCGTTCCTGGGAGGACAAGGTCCCGCGCCGGGTTATGCGATGTCACTCAGCGAAGAGAAAAGGGTGCAGTTGCGTGAACTGATCCGTAAACGACTCCCAATCGAGCCTGATGGCTCAATACATTTGGTTGCAAGAGCCTGGGCCATTCGCGGTCAACGATGATTTCGAACGTATTCGCGCTAACTTCTCTGTGCATCCTCTGTGCCTTAGTGCCTCTGTGGTTTTCTTTTGCTGGAGATTTAGCCAACGTCGGGGTAAACCACAGAGGCACTAAGGCACAGAGGACGCACAGAGAATTTGGACTGCACTAACCCTTATGCACACGGAGATGACAATGACACAACCTGAAATTGAAAATCTGAAAATGCGACTTAAGGCGATGTGGATGAGTGGTGACTTTGCGGAGGTCGCAAAGATTATCGAGCCTGCGGCGGAAGAGTTTATCGATCGGCTGGCACTGAAACCTGGAATGCGCGTACTCGATGTGGCTTGTGGTAGTGGCAACCTCTCCATACCCGCTGCGCGCGCCGGAGCAGTGGTAACAGGCATAGACATCGCACCCAATCTGATCGAACAAGCACGGGCGCGTGCCGCATCAGAGAATTTGAATATTCAGTTTGACGAAGGCGACGCTGAAGACCTGCCCTATGACGATGCATCATTCGATGTGGTAGTCACGATGTTCGGCGCCATGTTTGCGCCGCGCCCTGAATTGGTAGCAAAAGAATTGGTGCGCGTCTGCCGGCCAGGTGGAAGGATTGCTATGGCGAATTGGACTCCGGAAGGATTCATCGGCCAAATGTTCAAGACCACAGGCAAACATGTCCCGCCGCCACCTAACATGCCTCCACCGGTCAAATGGGGTGATGAGGCGACCGTGCGAGAACGATTGAAAGATGGAATTGCAGATCTACAATTCAACCGTCGCATGTGCCCGTTCAAATATCCGTTTCCGCCAGCAGAGGTGGTGGAGTTCTTCCGCTTGTACTATGGACCAACACAGCGAGCGTTCGCTGCTCTCGATACAAACGGCCAGGCTGCCTTACGAAGTGATTTAGAGAGGTTGTGGTCGGAGCACAACTATGCAACGGACGGAACGACGCATGGTGAAGGGGAGTATCTAGAGGTAGTAGCGACGCGAAGTTAAACGATAGCCAAGACGCTTGAATACAGAACCGGGAGCGATAGCGACCGCATGTCACACTCAAGCTGAGCGTAGCATCCGGTCGCTACCGCTCCCGGTTCTATTAATCAGTTGTCTTTTGTGCCAAGCCTCAGCACTCAGCTTCAGGAAGGCTCTTTTGAGAACTTCGCGATCCAGTTTGCCTCCCAAGTTTTGCCGCCATCATCAGAGAACGCCTGTTCGAGCTTGAAGGAATCAGCTGTAATGTCTGAAAAGATGAACCGCACGTAGATGGCTCGCCCGTTGAAGGACTCCTGGTTAAAAAACTCTCCGCGTCCGTTCTTAAATTCACCAATCATCGGTTGCCCAACAGTCCCAGAGGCGCTGTTGGCCCAGCTGATGTTCCACTGACGAGACTGCGAATTGTAGGTGCGCAGGCTCAGACCCTCGATATGACCTGCCGGACCATCGACGTCGAGCTCGCCCAGATTGGCTTTGCCGTTCCAAACTTTTCGCACAACGGATGTACCCTGGTATTCAACCCACTTCGTTGAGCCAGTCAGCGGATTGAGTCGCCGCGATAACTGAACTTTCCAGGCGCCGAATTCGAAATCGAAATCGTGTTGCCCATCGCGTTGCTGCACACTTCTGCCGGCTGCGCTTTGACTGCTTCCCGCGAATGTCACTTGCAGGGCGAACAGAGCGAACAGGGTGCAAAGCAACAAATAAATTCCAACCCGTCTTCTTCTGTTGTTCATCACTTATTCTCAGCTTGCGGTATATCGAACACGCAACCGGGCGACGTCTCACAAAGTATGACGTCATAACTCTCGAGCATCGGCATTGCGATATCTTCGAGTTCGTTTTTCCACAGATCGCCACCGTAAAAGGCGTCCTTCATCCGGTCTCTGTCTTCCAGAGACGGAAAGATGCGTAACCAAACGAATTTGTTTGGGTTCTCGAGGTCAAGTAATGGACCAAGTACTTTCATGCCGTGCGACCGCAGCGCTGGAATGGATCGCTTCTCGAAGAATTCGATGAACTCCCCTCGGCGCCCAGACTTGATCCGATAACTTCGGACTTCTACTATCATGCTGAGCTCCTCACCTGACGTTTGTAATCCTTTTGGATGACCGGAATATAGTCTGACGCATGAGTTCGCTCAAGAAGGTACCTTTAGGTAACGATGGTCGTCGTAATTCGCGGCGTCGAAATCCCGTGAGTGGATGCCCACTGACGGCTGCACTCGCAGCAATCGGCGGAAAGTGGAAGTTGATCATAGTCTACTGGTTAGCCGAATCACCGAAACACTTCGCGGCGTTGCGGCAAGCTATGCCTAGCATTTCGCAGAAAGTCCTGACACAGCAGTTGCGCGAGCTGGCGAATGATGGCGTGGTGCGACGTAAACCGACGGGGGCGATTCCTGCTCCGGTTGAATACTCTTTGACTGAATATGGTCACTCGTTATTGCCTTTGGTTGAGAGTATTCGAGTTTGGGGCAGAGGGCACATTGAGCGCCTCACCGCAGCAGCAAATGAAAGTGGAGGATTTGAGACCCTGATGAAAGGAAACCGTTAAAAACGTTTCACGTAGCTTTGCCTCAAAAGTCACATAACGGCTTGCCGGTTGGTGTGCGGCGGCGGCTTGCCCCGCCGTTCGCGGCCGGATAATCACCAGGGGCTTTGCCCTTGGTTCGGGCTTGCCCCTTGAAACTCTTGGGCAAGGCCGGATCAAGGGCGGAGCCCAAAACGAAAAAAGGCATGTATCGGCGGGGCAAGCCACCGCCGCACACCAGGGGGCAAGCCCTCTTCTCTACCGCTAGAACTACTTTTAAGGAAAAAGCCGGTTCACGTAGTCTTGAGTCATCCTGAGCGACCAAAGAACAAAGACCCAAAGACCGTTGTCTCTTATAACAGATGAAGCTTTTGATTATTGGCGGGACGAGATTTCTTGGTCGTCACTTAGTAACCGCAGCACTCGAACGTAGTCATGAGGTCACTCTGTTCAATCGCGGGCAACATCTGTCAGAACCTCTGCCCAATGTCGAACTCCTCATCGGAGATCGAAAGCACGACTTGGCTAAACTGCAAGGTCACAGTTGGGATACGGTGATTGATACTTGCGGATACCTCCCTCACACAGTCAAGTCAGCCGCAGCACTTTTATGTAACTCGATAGATAGTTATGTCTTCATGTCGAGTCAATCGGTATATTCGGATGTCAGCGTTATCGGAGTAAACGAGACCGCTCCTCTCGCCACGCTGACGAATGAACAACTGCAGGAAGCAGATGAGATTGATTCATCAGGACAGACCTCGGCACCGAGCTATGGAAAACTGTATGGTGGATTAAAGGCCGTGTGTGAGCGGACACTAGAAGAGGTCTTGCCACACCGAGCGCTCATCATTCGTCCTGGATTAATCGTTGGTCCCTACGATTACACCGATCGGTTTACTTATTGGGTGCAGCGTGTTGCTCGCGGCAATGAAGAAAGGGAGGTATTAGCTCCCGGCCGTCCAGAAAAAAATGTTCAGTTCATTGATGTTCGTGACTTGGCCCAATGGACAATACGAATGATCGAAACGAAAGCAACGGGCATATACAACGCGAGTGGTTTGCCCGCTTGTCTGACGATGGAAACTGTGCTTCAAGAATGCAAAGCAGTAACTGGTAGTGAAGCTTATTTCACCTGGGTCGACGAGACCTTTCTCTTGAAAGAGAAGGTTGCTGCATGGAGTGACATGCCTCTTTGGCTTCCTGAAGACGCAGCGCCACATTTGAAGGGGTTCATGTTTATCAGGTCCGATAAGGCTATTGCTTCTGGTCTTACATTTCGCAGTTTGCGCAACACAATTGCAGATACGCTCACTTGGTACCAGACTAATCGCTTGCAGGAAGAATTGAAAGCTGGTATCGAGATTGAGAGAGAACAGACGTTATTGCGCAAGTGGCACCGCAGTGCATCGACCAATCAGTAAAAGGACACAGGACGATACGATGCTAAAACTCACATTCGTAGTTTTTCTTTTCCTGATCCTCCATGCTCCGCTGGCTCTTGGCCAGAAGTGTAAAGGTTACTTGCCGAAAGGTCCGGGCCGAGGGGGAAACGCTCAAGCGAGTTCAGGCAAAGGCCCAACGATCAAAACGAAGCCGCAAGCTGAGTATACGCGCGAAGCCGAACGCCATCAGATGCAGGGAACGGTTGTGTTGCGGGCTGTACTGCACTCCACTGGAAAGGTCAGGGATGTCTGCGTGGTTAAAGGGTTGCCACATGGCCTCACTAAGAGCGCGGTCGACGCTGCTTATCGAATCAAATTCGAACCTGCGGAGAAGGATGGACGACCCGTGTCGGTGACCACGCTCATCGAATATCAATTCAGCACGTATTGAGCGCGGTCGACGGCGATGTGAGAACTGTTTAGTTCGTCCACCTTCCACATTGAATCTTTTTAGGAGAATTAGCGATGCAGCCTGAGCCAAAAACCGAAGGCAACGTCAAACAGGCAGTGCCGTTCTTTAGAGTAATAAACATTGAGCAATCAGTTCAATACTACGTAAATGGACTCGGCTTTAAGATGACCAATCAGTGGATCGACGGCGGGAAACTGCGCTGGTGTTGGCTCGAGCGTGGCAGGGCAGCACTCATGCTTCAGGAGTTTTGGCATGAAGGATCACATGCCAATGTGCCAGCTGATAAAGTCGGTGTCGGAGTCTCAATCTGCTTCATCTGCGAAGATGCTCTGGCGCTGTATCATGAATTCACTTCGCGTGAGATTAACGCCTCGAAACCTTTCGTCGGGAATTCCATGTGGGTTACATCAGTTACTGATCCCGATGGCTACATCCTCGAATTCGAGAGCTACACAGACGCGCCGGAAGAGACGGAGTATTCAGGTCAGGAACAGTGAAATTCGGAGATGTGGACTTTCGCATCCTATGAACCAGCCGTACGGTAAAGGACTGCTGCTTCTGAATCTGATCAGCGTTGTATTGATGTCACTGGTGATTGCTGCGGCCCAAGACGAGACAACGCTCAAAGATTCCACGCCTAAGAGACGGCTGCGAAATCACGCAATTGCAAGAGGTTTCATCGGTGGTGAATCACACGATAGCTATGTGATTCGTGTTCGAAGGGGCCAAACAATGACGGTTCAGCTTTCCTGACGTCGTGAAGGT
Source organism: Acidobacteriota bacterium (assembly GCA_046726395.1). Lineage (GTDB taxonomy): Bacteria > Acidobacteriota > Blastocatellia > Pyrinomonadales > Pyrinomonadaceae > PSRF01. Next base: position 2,415 of record JBKPAL010000239.1, on the reverse strand, counting down.
GACAATCGAGCTGAGTTCGGGGTTGTTGAGTCGCCAGATTTTTTCAAAGCGGAACCTGTTACTTTCGTTACTAGCTCCAGTGACGGCCGGCGCTGGACTGGCAAAGTTCCGAAGACCGGCGACTATTTCATCTATGTAGTTGCTCATCCCACTGGTCATTACACGCTCAGAGTAACCCTCAATTGATCGGCGCAGATGATACTTCGCATCGCGCATAGCCGAAGTCAATCCAAGCCTTCGCCCGACAGGGGGATAACATATTTGTCACATAGCTCCATTACACATCGAGCGTGAAGAATTCGTTCGCCGCTGATGAGCAATAGTTAGATCTTCAACATTAGAGGAGGGCTTTGCGATGGGTGGTCATCCCTAGTTCTACTTTGTTCCCTATCAATCAGACGTCGATAGTGCTTTGCAAGCCTTGCGCAGGCGCGAGTTTGAGGCTGGGCGATATAACCCCGCGATGTGGTTCCCGCCATTTCCAGTCGACGCCAGTTCTCCCGCGCCAGGGCCTAAACACGACTCTATCGAAGACGCGATCGAAGAGGCCGACGCAGACGGGACGAGATCAATTCTCGACATGGAGAGGATCTCCGACACACCCGATTATGGAACTGTTGTCGCGTTGCCAGGTAATGATCTAGTCGACTTGTTCGGCACGGACAAGCCTACCCGTGAAATGATCGAAGCTAACGAAGATCTTTTCGAAATGTTGGAGCGGGGACAGGGAGTGTATGTCATCGCCTATCAGAACGAGGAGCCGTCGGAGATATTTTTCGCAGGATACTCATATGACTAAGAGAAGGCCTTAAGGACTTCGACTCTTTGAACCACTTCGAATTGAGTACAGGCTCTCGAACATAACAGGAGTCGTATTGAAATCATGCCGCTCCTTACAACGGCATGTATTGAGAGGTTGAATCGTGGACGGTCTGGTAAATGAGTTTGAGCGCCAGCACGTGATTATCCAGATGTTCATTGACAGCGCGGAGACCTATATTCAGCTTGCTACCGGAGCCATCTTCCTTTCTGCGACATTTGGCGAGAAAGTTATGGCCAAAAAGGGTAGGCTTAAAGTTGAGCCCTTTTTATTTTCCTCATGGATCGCACTTCTGATATCAATTGGAGCAGGAGCGATATACCAATATGCTGCAATAAAGTTTTTAGATTTAAAGAGTGGCTTCGCTGGTTCCCCCGGACTCTTGCCTTCCATATTTCTCCATAGGCCAGCTCTTCTTTATGGGACCATGATTGTCACGTTTTATCTTGGGGCAATCCTCTTTACAATCTCCGCCATACGACGCTTGCGCGAAAAATAATTATTACGCTGGGAAGCATACTGGTCTCACAAAGGCGCATGACAGCCTCATACAAATCAAGCGCCCTCAGATTGATTCATCCGTCAAAAACTTTTCTTGGAGCACACTGCATGCAAAAGAAGATCTTCTGGATTCGGACGCTTTCCATACTCATCTTCTCCGTTGTCGTTTCAATCCCTTCAAACCAAACCGTCTATTCGCAGGGTCGTGGGAACGTCACGCCTGAAGTCATCGCCAAGAGAATTGAGATCGAGAATGAGCTTAAGTCCATCGCGATCGTAGATCGGAAACTGATGGTACCGATGCGCGACGGTATTCGAATAGCCACAGATATCTACCGTCCGAAAGACACAGCCAAAAAATATCCCACCATCTTCGTGCGCACGCCGTACAACTTCAATTTCTGGGACGTTCGCAATGGCGCACCACGCGACCTCTCGAATGAACTCGAGGCAGTGAAGCGAGGCTACGCTTTTGTCGAAATGAACGAGCGCGGCCATTTCTTTTCTGAGGGCAACTACGACATTCTCGGTCCCCCACTTACTGATGGTGAAGACGAATTGTCGTGGATTGCTAAACAGCCTTGGTCCAACGGCAAGGTCGGCACGATCGGTTGCTCGTCGACCGCCGAATGGCAGCTAGCGGTTGCGGCCCAAGGTCATCCTGCATTTTCAACCATGATTGTGCAGGGGTTCGGCGCAGGCGTAGGACGAGTCGCTCCCTATTACGAACAGGGGAACTGGTATCGAGGTGGCGCGGTCCAGATGTTGTTCATCGCCTGGCTCTACGGCGAGCAGAATCAAGTGCGACCCATGTTCCCGCCGAAGATATCGCAAGAGGAACTGATACTTGCCTCGAAGTCATTCGACCTTGCGCAGCAGTTGCCGCCCGTCGATTGGTCAAAGGCCCTGCAACACCTTCCCGTGAAAGACATAATGAAAGCTGCTGGTGGACCACGCGGTATCTTCGCCGATCGCATGCCGGTCGATACGGGCGGAGCGATGATCGAACGCGCGCCGAATGATCCAGCCTGGTACAAGGGCGGTTTGTGGCACGACAACATGAAGATCAACATTCCAGGATTCTGGTTCATGTC
>JBKPAL010000238.1:0-9514 GCA_046726395.1 Acidobacteriota bacterium | reverse complement strand
AAAGCAAAAAACCACTCTGGGGAGAGTGGATGTTGCTGCTGTGGTGCTGACTCATGCGACACCAAAATGAAAGAGAACCACGAAAAGCAGACGAACAAGCAAGTGTAGTCAACAAGGGGTCGGGAGCGCCGAGTTTTTTCGACGCTCCCACTAGCAAGCACTTATCAATCATGAGAACGAGTCTGAAAACGATTGTTGTGTCAATGACGATCTTGTGTGGCGCAGCGATAACTACGGCGCAACATGAGGGGCATAATCCACCACCGAAACCTGCCCCTTCACCATCAGCAACACCGCACACGGCACATCCAGCGGGAACTCCATCACCCACGCCACACACGACACATTCCCCGGAAACGCGATCAGCAACACCAACAGCTTCGCCCGCTGAAGTTGATCGCCATGAGTCGTCGAAAACGCACTCTACGCACCCAGTGCCGACGCCTGCCAGTGACGACTCTTTTATCGTGATGGATGGTGACCAGATGGCGATCCGAATCGGCCGCAGCACGAATCTTGTGCCCATGGGTCGAGTAGGTTCAGGAACATCATGGCTACCCGCATCGTCGCCAAGTTACATGATTCATAAACAAGACGGCGACTGGTTATTCATGTTCCACTACAACGCGGTAGTCGGGGTGAACTCACAGGGTGGTCCACGCGGGGTAACGAAAGTTGAATCGGCAAATTGGTTTATGCCAATGGCCTTAAGGAGAATCGGCAACGGCACACTCGAATTGCGAGCGATGTTCAGTTTTGAACCCTTCACTTTTCCGCCCGGTGGCTCGCCGTTACTTTTCCAGACAGGTGAAACTTATCGTGGAGAACCACTCATCGATCGACAGCATCCGCACGATTTGTTCATGGAGCTCTCTGCAACGTATACGTTGGCAATCGGCGAGCACGCGACCTGGTTCACGTACTTTGGATATCCGGGCGAACCAGCACTGGGCCCTACGGCTTTCATGCACCGCCCATCTGCTTCTGAAAACCCATCGGCAACTCTGTCGCACCATCTACAGGATTCTTCGCACATCAGCTTTGGCGTTCTGACAAGCGGATTCACTTACCGCTGGTTCAAGTTGGAAGGATCAGTGTTCAATGGAAGAGAACCTGATGAGGACCGGTACGACTTTGAAGCACATCCATGGAATTCGCGGTCGGTAAGGTTATCCTTCGCTCCGAACAACAACTGGTCGATGCAGGTCAGTCACGGCTTTCTCCGAAATCCAGAAGCTCTTGAGCCTGGTGACGTGAGGCGCACGACTGCGTCCATCTCCTACAACAAGCCTTTCGAGAGGGGTAACTGGGCAAGTAGCGTTATCTGGGGTAGAAATCACGAAGCTCACGATGGCGAGGTTTTCAATCTAAATGGATACGTGGCTGAGTCAACGGTCAATTTTCTCGATAAGAATTATCTTTATACCCGTCTTGAGCTGGCCGATAAGAACCAACTTTTGAGAGCTGCTGATCGGGCTTTGTTGGGAATCACGAGCGATCATCCTTCGTTTAGGATCGGAGCCTACACGTTTGGAGGCGCTCGCGATGTCTGGACAGGTGAGAAGATCTCCATGGCGGTGGGCGGAGACGTTACGTTTTATTCAAAGCCGTCTGTGTTAGATCAGCTCTACGGAAACAACCCAACGTCTTATCACCTCTTCGTGCGGTTCCGTCCAGGCAAGATGAGCATGGGCCACAGTGGTCATTGAGTTTTGAGGAAGACAATGAAGCCAGCGTTGACTGCTTAGCCTCAACGTTTGAGAGTTCACCTCTCATTCACACGGGCTTCAGCCCGGTGATGAACGGCACGAAGAGATTTAAGAACCGTTTTAACGGTTTCTTTTTCGCAGCCACTGAAAGGTTAAGCATCGGGCGTTGAACGACGAGCCGACTGCAAAACCGTTGAAACGGTTCTTATTCTGTCGCGCTTCGTGGATCACCGGGCTGAAGCCCGGTGTGAATGAAAGGCGGCTTAACGATTTTCAGGCGAAACCGCGCTGACAGTTGCAGTTCGGCAAATCGAGCATTAGCAATACCGGAAAACTAGAACATGAAAGACTCTCTAAGCTCCAGCGAACTTCCTGTGAACAAATTCTCCAGCTCAGTCATCGATCCTGTCTGTGGAATGACAGTGAATCCTTCCTCTGCCGCAGGCTCGGTCGAATACAAAGGCAAGACTTACTACTTCTGTAGCCAACATTGCGTTCGGAAGTTTAGCGACGATCCTCAACGCTTCCTCAATCAATCAAGCCAGCAAGAAACACAGCCGATTCAAATCGAGAGCGAGGCCACATACACGTGTCCGATGCACCCGGAGATGCGGGAAACGAAACCTGGAGCGTGTCCAAAGTGTGGCATGTCACTCGAGCGCACTACTCCGTCAGCCACAGAAAAGAAGACGGAGTACACGTGTCCGATGCATCCGCAAATCGTTCGTGACTCACCTGGTACTTGTCCGATTTGCGGTATGGCACTGGAACAACGACTGGTCGTGCTCGAGGAAGAGAATCATGAGTTGAAGGACATGCGACGGCGATTCTGGGTAAGCGTCGTATTGACTGCGCCTGTGTTTGCTATTGGCATGAGTGAGTTTGTTCCCGGCCGTCCACTAGAACAGTTTGTTTCCATGAGAACGCTGGAGTGGCTGGAGCTCGCGCTTGCTACACCCGTGGTGCTCTGGTGCGGGTGGCCCTTCTTTGTCCGCGGTTGGCAGTCGATCATCAATCGTAGTCTGAATATGTTCACACTAATCAGTCTCGGTGTCGCGGTGGCTTATGTCTACAGCGTGATTGCCACACTCTTTCCCGCGATTTTTCCTGAAACTTTGCGAGATGAGATGGGCCGCGTTCCCGTTTACTTCGAAGCGGCAACAGTAATCACGACGCTCGTGTTGTTGGGCCAGGTACTGGAACTGAAAGCACGCAGTGCGACTAGTTCAGCAATCAAGTCTTTGCTGGGACTAACACCGAAAACTGCGAGACGCATCAAGGACCGACACGAAGAGGATGTTGGACTAGACCAAATAAAGCCTAGTGATCTACTTCGCGTTAGACCCGGTGAAAAGATTCCGGTGGATGGCATCGTGGTCGAGGGGCAAAGTCCTGTTGACGAGTCGATGGTGACGGGCGAGCCAATACCAGTCGAGAAAGGACCGAGCGGTCGTGTTATCGGAGGAACAGTGAATACGACTGGCTCATTTGTGATGAGAGCAGAACGAGTCGGCACCGAAACTCTGCTTGCTCGCATCGTTCAGATGGTTTCCGAGGCACAACGCAGCAAGGCACCCATTCAGAGACTCGCTGATGTGGTTTCAAGTTATTTTGTCCCAGCAGTGATCGTGGTAGCTGTAGTTACTTTTATTGTCTGGTTGACTGTAGGACCCGAGCCGCGTGTGGCACGTGCCATCGTTTCAGCTGTAGCCGTATTGATCATTGCGTGTCCATGTGCGCTCGGACTCGCAACACCGATGTCGATCATGGTTGCGAGTGGAAGAGGCGCACAGGTCGGTGTGTTATTCAGGAATGCAGAAGCAATCGAAACCCTAGGCGATGTCGACATCCTCGTGCTGGACAAAACCGGGACGTTGACCGAAGGCAAGCCAAAAGTCGTGACGGTGGTTGCGGAGCCTGGCGAAGCCAAGCGAGACGAACTACTTCGTCTTGCAGCTAGCCTCGAACGTGCTAGCGAACACCCTCTCGCTGCAGCAATCGTCGCGGGAGCTAAGGAGAGCGGCGTTGAGCTCACGAAGGTTGAATTTGTTGAGGCTCTTCCAGGAAGGGGAATCAAGGGGGTGGTAGATGGTCACGTGGTCGCGTCAGGTAATCTTCGGATGATGCAGGACTTGCGAGTAGACGTGGACGGTCAACTTGCACACGCGGAAAGATTTCGAAACGATGGTCAGACAGTAATGTTCGTGGCGGTTGATCGTCGGTTCGCCGGCATGCTGGGTGTAGCTGATCCGATCAAAGCAACAACTCCTGAAGCATTGGATCAGCTTCATAGAGAGCATTTACGCATCGTAATGGTCACTGGTGACAGTGCAACCACCGCGAAAGCAGTTGCTCGCAAGCTCAATATTGACGAGGTCATTGCAGAGGTGCTCCCGGACCAGAAAACCGACATCGTGAAACGGTTTCAAAGCGAAGGTCACAAAGTGGCAATGGCGGGAGATGGTATCAACGATGCGCCGGCGCTGGCCCAGTCAGATGTGGGGATCGCAATGGGTACAGGTGCAGACGTAGCCATGGAGACTGCTGCAGTCACGTTGGTACGCGGGGATCTGCGGGGAATCGTCCGGGCGCGGCGGTTGAGCCGGGCCACAATGGCTAACATCAAGCAGAATCTATTCTTCGCTTTTATCTACAACGCTCTCGGCGTACCAGTGGCCGCCGGCGTTCTCTATCCGTTTTTCGGCTTGCTCTTGAGTCCGATGATCGCTGCTGCTGCGATGAGTTTCAGTTCGGTATCAGTGATCGGGAATTCACTTCGTCTTAGGCAGGTCAAGCTGTAAAAGGCATGTTATTGTTGGTGAGAACTCTAGATTGAGAGGGAAAGTATATGTCGACCAGGATCTTAATATTTATCCTTTTCTTTTTGTTGCTCGCGGGCAGCGTGGTGGTTTTCTATGCGCGACGATCCGACGAACCAGTGCAGCCAAGTAGTGAAACCGCACACCATCATTCAATGGCCCAGGCTGAGCCTACAGCACGTGCTACCCCGAGAATTCCTGCATATCAATCGGCCGCGCAAACGCTCGAACCTACATTGTCACCTTCGCAATTTGTAGGTCAGGCTCGACTGGCGTATCAAGTGGCTAAGGAGATTCCAAAAACTCTAGCGGAACTGCCTTGCTACTGCGAATGTGACAAGGCCTTTGGACACAAGAGCCTTCACACCTGTTTTGTTGATACGCACGCTTCGCAGTGCGCAGTGTGTATTGATGAAGCTCTACTGGCGTACCGTCTTCAGAAAGAGGAAAAACTCACTCCGGCTCAAGTGCGCGCAAGAATCATTGAGCAGTTTTCTGGCAAGTAAGATCTCTTCCCTTCGCCGCTCATAACATGACCTTGAAAAATTATGATTGCCGACTTCTTCACATCGTGTTGGTCGTGCTCTGTTCAAATGTTCTGGTGTTGGCCCAGAACGGGGAACGAAAACAAGTAACGATTGAGGGCCAGCTTGTTTGTTCTGAATGCTGGTTTGAAGCGGATAGAAACACGACGCCTTACGGCACGCCTGCAGACATTCAGTGCGCAATCGACTGCGAAGTAAAAGGAATTCCGCCTGCGATTGCTGTCAGGCAAGGCTCACAGTTCAAGTTGTACCGCGTGGAGAGAGGCCAGTTTAAGCAAGACAGTGAGCAGTGGCTGGAAAGCATCGGCAAGTGGGTTAAGGTCTCAGGACGAGTTCGTACTCAAGGAGATCGGGACTACATAGCGGTTGATGACTTTGCACCTTCTGCGACGCCTAAATCTTCTGAACAGTTATCCGCAGTCGGCTCCGTCGCCGAACTTATGCTGAAGGATCTCTTTGGCGTCGAGCAAAGGCTCAGTGGCTATCGCGGGAAGATCGTCGTCCTAAATTTTTGGGCTACCTGGTGCGTGCCATGTCGGAAAGAGATGCCGGACCTGGCAAAGATACAGAACGAGTACGCAGCTTTAGGAGTGCAAGTCGTAGGAGCAGCAGCCGACGCTCTAAAAGATCGGGCTGAAGTTTTGCAATTCATAAAGCAGTCCCGCATCAATTTTCCGATTTGGGTTGGAGCGACTACTGCAGATATGGAGCAGTTTGGATTGGGCCCGGCATTGCCAGCTACAGTGCTCATAGCTCGAGATGGCAAAACGATTGCGATATTCGCAAAGGTCATCACCGAACACGAGTTGCGCAAGGAGATCGATCGTCTACTCGAAAAAGATGCATCAGCCTTGAAGGGCAAGGGGGCACTTGAAACCAGCGACGTTGAGTTGGCTTCAGTCGTACCTAGTTGACCACTTTGACCGGGTGAAGGCCGCGCCGTGAGCGGGGCAGGATTAGTGCGAGAGGACAGATGGACCTTCGGCGTCCGCTTCCTCTCGAATCAGATTCCACGAGCGTCTGTACGCACAACTCTCACTTATCGAGTTCATCCGCGATTGCAGCTCGGATTCGAATACAACCCACGAGCACATGAAGTTGTACCGTTAGCAAACCTGCTCGTCGTTACCGAGCGGCAACGGCGTCCGGCCGTCATGCTTGGGACCAGTAGCGATCGAATTGGTACGCCCTCAGGCCAATCGTTCTATGTAACAGTAAGCAAGAACCTGCGCCGTGAGCTCGGGTTGCCGTTGGCGCCATACGTCGGCGCATCATTCGGTACTTATGACCATCGATTGCGGCCCATTGCCGGTTTAAGCATCTCGTTGAATAAACACTTTTCCGCGCTGGTGACGTTCAATGGCGTGAATGTCCATCCTCTACTCACGTACATGCACCAGCGTCACGCACTTTCCTTGATTATGGTTAAAGGACGTGATCCCGGCGTGAGCTACAGCATCACGTTCTGAGTCTCGAGCTGTTCGCGTTTTGAGTCACCTAGCGTTTGCGGCGATTAGAATTCGTACAAACTTTCATTCTCACCGCGGCGCTGAATGAGTGCGCACTGATGATGCTTTGCTTTTAAGTGAGATTGGAACAATCTTTGCTGTTTACTGTTTTGGCCCCAAAAGCAATTTCTCATTCTCACCGGGCTTGAGCCCGGTGACCGCGATGAGTCATTCAAGAAAACCGTTTCAACGGTTTCTGACCACAAGGAAAGCCTCGTGCACCCGGCTGAAGCCGGGTGAGAATGATATGTACTTTTGATCTAAGGCCGCTGTTTACAAAATGCAGTCATCAATCAATCTACGGAGGATTTGATCAGCAATGAAGTTTGGTTTTAGGAGAATTTTTGTGAGTATTGCGGCGATCGCGCTCATTAGCTCGTCGGCGCTTTTAGTTTCGGCCCAGAACAAGTCCAGGAGCCCCGACGCAGAACGTCATGCTAGGGAAGCGGCGAAGACTTTCACCGAGATAATGAACGTGCGAGACAAGGCAATTCCCAAAGAATTATTGGATAAAGCTGAGGCAATTGCAGTTTTCCCCGGCGTAGTAAAAGCCGCGTTCATCGTCGGTGGTCGCGGCGGACAGGGTGTAATCAGCAGGAGAGTAAAAAACGGTTGGAGCCCGCCGGCGTTCTTTAATCTGACCGGCGGAAGCTTCGGCGCGCAGGTGGGTGCTCAGAAGAACGACTACGTCTTCTTGATCATGAACGAAGACGGGGTGAAGGGTTTACTGGAGGACAAGTTTGAAATCGGAGGAGAGGCAGGAGTCGTTGCTGGTCCAGTGGGCCGTGAAGCTGCAGCCTCAACCAATCCGACACTCGACGCCGGGATTCTTTCTTACTCAAGAAGCAAGGGCGCCTTCATTGGTGCTGCGCTTAAAGGAGCGGTGATCAGTCCTGACAATGATCTGAACGAAGCCGTCTACAAAAAGAAGGCGAGCGAGGTCTTGATGGGTTCACCACTAACTCTTTCACAGATGCCTACGACGGTTCGGATCTTTCCTCGAACCCTTGCTCGATATTCAGTGAAGTAACAAATCGAGTTCAAGCATCTGCGTTCCAGGTGCTTGAACTCTTGTTTAATAGGACAAAGGCTTGACGCTTCGGTTTCCTCGACCTAGAATGCGTCGTCACTTGCTCAGGCCTCCACTCAAACAACCAAGCGGAAACAAATCGGGAACTTTTGGGAAAACGATGCTCCCACGCACACAGCGACAGAAAGATATTCTCGATTACATCACGCGTTTTCTCGAACGCCACGGTTACGTCCCTTCCTATGCTCAGATAGCCAGACACTTCGGCGTAAAGTCACGAGCTACAATTGCCAAACACATTGCGGCGCTGGAACGCCGCGGTTTGATTACACGTGAACACGATGAGGGCTCCTTTGCTCTCAACGTGAAGGTTGACGACACTGAGTCACTCTGTGACATCAAGTTGCTGGGAAGGATTGCAGCAGGAACGCCGTTGGAAGTGGTTGACTGTCAGGACACGATCCCGGTGCCGCGTTTTCTTCTCGGTCGTGTGCGCCCGGAACGTGTCTATGCTCTCAAGGTCAAAGGCGATTCCATGATCGACGAGCACATCTGCGATGGTGACATTGCGTTGATCGAGAACCGGACTGATGCCCGAGATGGCGAAATCGTCGTAGCCCTGCTCGTGGAAGACAATCAAGCAACTCTGAAGAGACTCTATCGGCGAGGCGTCAACATCGAGCTCCATCCTGCTAATTCCGAACTTCAGCCTTTGACACTGCCTGCGAGCAAAGTCACGGTTCAGGGGATTTTCCGTGGTTTGCTTCGGCCCTCAAATTAACCAGACTCTCGTAATTTCCTCCCATTTTCCGCAAAACTTTTATTCCTGGATTGGGAGCCAAGTCCGTCTATTCGAAGCCTCGCAATGGCACTTCGGGTGAGCGCTGCAGCCAGTTCGATGCTGGATAATCAGAGTTGCCGCTGATGACGTGAAGCGTGTAGGCATGTCGAGATTTCAGAGAGCGGTTAGCCAGACTCTTGTGCGGCAATAGACCACTCAACAGAACCAGAGTTCCTTTTCGCACTTCCAAAGGTACGAGCTTGTCTTCGGGAAATGGAGTGCGATTGAGAACATCAAACCGCATACCTCCTTCGGCTCGTATCCAACGAGATTTCAGTCCCGCTTCGTGACCACCCGGTATGGCCCAAAGGCAGCCGTTCTCAATCGTGGCGTCTTCCAAAGCGAACCACAATCCAACGATATCCATCGGCTCGGTGTACAAGAACGTGCTGTCCTGATGACAAGTGACTTCACCACCGATCCTTGGTTGCTTGAATATGTACATCGATTGAAGCAGACGAGGTTCTGTAATTCCGAGATCAGAGATCAAGCCTCGCAGCTTTGGAGTGCGTGAGAACCGATCGAAGACTGGATCCAGATCGTGCAGCGCGTGTCCAATCTTGTTGATTGACTGTTCCTTGCTCTGCTTGAGAGTGCCGTCTGGATGAAAGGCATCCTCCTCAAAGAAGAAGCGAATCTTGTCGCCCGATTCCATGAAGTAATCGTCGGTAAGGCGGTTTTGATCGTCGGTGGAAAAGATTGAGAGTTGATGCGGATCAAAGTCTGCGATCAGCTCCAGTGCGCGCTGACGAAGCTGATCGCAATCCTCAGCGGGAACGAAATTTTCCAAGACTAGATATCCGTCCGTACTATAACGACGAAGGTCCGCCGGAGAGATTGTCATGGGCCAGGTTGAAGAACTTAGAACACTCTATTTTTCTGACCCGCAGGTGCTAGCAGCGCATCGGTCAGTTTATTCGCTAATGGTGACTTGAGCTTTTTGAGAGCCTCTTCCGCTTTTTTAGCGCCGCCCTTATCTCCGTAAGCCAGGTAGGCCAGACCAAGTCCATAGTGAGCTGACGCGAAGTTTGGACTGAGCTTGACCGCATCTTTAAATTCCTT
>JBKPAL010000237.1:0-16227 GCA_046726395.1 Acidobacteriota bacterium | reverse complement strand
AAGTCGATTGCAGTTTCCAGAATTGATAGGAAAGGCTAACCGCGGATACTGAGGAAAAAGGCGGACTCGAGAAAGAGGAAAATAATATATGGTGCTGCTGAGGACCCGGCTGGTTGCGATCAGATTGCAAACCCAGCATTTGACCGGAATGACGCATCGTCTCCGAATTAATATCACCGCCAGTCTCTAGTTCAGACAGTGCCTGTGCTGTGCATCCTGCCAAACAACCACGCTTTGGCCATCCGCCAATGTCTGTTGATCGTGACCGGAGTGACCCCTAACACCTCCGCGGTCTCTTCAACCGTTAACCCGGCAAAATACCGCAGCTCGACAATTCGACTCTTTACTTCGTCCACGGTGCTGAGTTCAGTTAACGCATCATCGAGAGCAATCAATTCTGTGCTCCGCTCAGCCACGCTATCGATCTTCTCATCAAGCTGCAGCTTCTGATATTCGCTTCCCCGTTTGCTGGCATTATGTGCTCGCGCGTGATCCACCAAAATGCGTCGCATCATCTGCGCAGCCATCCCAAAGAAGTGTGCTCGGTTTTGCCAGTTGACCTGAGTTTGATCTACTAACCGGAGATAGGCCTCGTGCACGAGCGCCGTTGGCTGCAAGGTGTGATCGGTCCGCTCTCGCCTGAGATAGTTAGTCGCAAGACTCCGCAACTCTCCGTAAACGAGGGGCAGTAGTTCGTCGATTGCTGTTTGGTTGCCGCGGCTTACATCTATCAGAAGCTGCGTTATGTTCTCGGTCCGTGGTTCGTTCACGCTGTAGCCCTATTCAGCGGAAGTATAAGCAGACGCAGTATAAGCGAATTGGCCAGATGTGGTGCACCTGTTGCTGACGCGCGATAAAGCAAGTGGCCTCCAACAATCGCTGCTGGAGGCCACTTGTTACGCTATGAATTGAGAACTACTTCGCGGAGCTATGTGCGCGGTGCTGCTCGTAGTAGGAAAACACGTACTTTTTCTGAGCGCTTGGTCCCCCAAAAAACCCGTGCTCGAATTCAAAATCTTTCATTTCACGAAAAGCCTGCTCAGCGGTCCATCCATCGTGAGTAATGCGATAGACCGCTGTTAGAGCCCCTGTTCTATGCCGGCCACCTTTGCAATGAACAAATACCGGCAAGTTGTGGGGATCATTCACCAGCTGCAAGAAGTAGTTCGTTTGCTCCTCAGTAGCTGCCTCACTAGATTTCAGGGGGATGTTAAAGTACTTCATCCCGCTTCCTTCCACCCACGACCGTTCTTCGCGCTCGTTGTCCTTTCGCAAATCGATCACCGATTTGACTCCCATCGCTTTCAATTGTCCGATCTCAGCTTCGGTAGGCTGTGACCCGCGATAGTAGGTTTGGTTGACCGTGCCAAAGTTCTGGATGCTAGTCGCGCCGGTCGGTTTCTTATCCGTCCTGGATTGTTCAACTGTAGCTCCAGTTATCGCAGTGATAACTAGTAGTAGGCTGACAAGTCCGAGTTGAAGAAAGCGCGGAGGCCCAGTGTGTTTATGAATCATCCTCTAACCTATCGAACGACTACTTAATTGCAGTTTGACTCTCCAGTGCGTTGAGTTGTTTGATTCGTTTGCGCAGCTCGGCAACAAATCCTTCCATCGTAGCCTGATCGTAGTTTGCCGCTCGAAACGCATCACGGAGCTGTTCGTCGCTGAGCTTTGCCAGGAGTGAACCAATCCAGCGCGCATTGTCTACCGTGATGTTTTTCATCACACGCTCTTTCTGGGCCTGGCTCTTTTTGTAACTTGGGCTGAACACTGAAGCAAACATCCCCATCTTCTTTGGCGTTGTGCTGTAGTCAAACTTCACCAGTCCATTCTCAACGCCGAGGATAAATTTACTCGAACGGAAGTCTTCAAGCGAGTTCTTAGAACGCTTGCCGCCGAGTCCGCCAACTTTGCCGAGAGTAGCCCCGACGTCAGTCGCTACATAGCGAGCTTCCGTAACTCCACTTCCGGGATTCTTGACGGAAAGGATGCGGTTGTTTCTGATGCTCGTATCGTAGTTTGCAAGCAGCACCATCAATACTTTTAGACCATCAAGTTCGCGACTGCGTGCAAATGGATTTTGCTCCCAATCCCATTGCGCACCGCGAACTATACCTTTCCGCTTTGGTTCGAACCGAGCTCCCCGAACGACCGAGCCTTTCTCTATAAACTCCTGACCTCGACTAAGTTTCGGAAGGTTTTTAATTTCGGCACGCTCAAGGTAGTAGGCTTCGTCTGCGAAGTAGCCGACGGCCCAGACAATCCTCGTGGCCACTGTTTCGGCTTGTGCTTCAGGGCCGACTTTTACGACCCAAGTCACGCCGCGACCGTCAACCACTCTAAATTTGGGGGATTCGCCCGTAGTTTCTTCTTTTACATAAGTAAACGGAGCCACAGGGGCCAGGTTAGCCGCGCCGGTTCCGAAGGTAAGGTTGCGATTAGAGATGTTGCCGGGATCGCGCCAGATCACAGGCACTCCGGGATTAACGGGTGCAGTCGGTTTCTTTTGAGCCATTACGTGGGAAGAGACCAACAGCGCCAGCGGAATTGAGAGGATCAGCGCCTTGTTTTCTGAGGTTAAGAACATAATGTCTCCTTCGAGTAGCGAGTGATTTTGTGGGGGCCGGCCCAATTTGCTTAACCGGCTTCATAGACTAACGCGTCAATTTGCGAGGAAATGGATCAGGAAAAGCCGATCTTGAGTGGCCTGGCGTTCTAATGCTAATCTCTAGCCCGTCGGTCACTCCCTGAACAGACATTTTGCGGTATCAAGGTCAACGGCAGAGGTAACGAGGAGATTTACATATGATCCAGCTGACCCACAGGTCTTTTCGACATATCCCGTTCGTCGTCGTTGCCATTTTTGCGCTAACCATAGTCTCACAAGCGCAAGAAGTCACCACCGTAAAAATCAAGATTAAGAATTTCGGTCAGATGGACTCCCGTTTCTTCAGGGGCGCACAACCGAAAGAAGATGATTACAAGGATCTGGCTGCGCTTGGGATCAAGACAGTGATCGATTTGCAAGACGACCCGAAGCAGTATGAACGGCCGATAGTCGAGTCGCTCGGAATGAAATACGTCAACATTCCAATGATCGCAAAGAAGTATCCTACCGAAGAGGCCACTAACGTCTTCATGAAACTTGTGAACGATCCGGCAACCGGCAAGTTCTATGTGCATTGCGCCGGCGGCCGTCATCGAACCGGAGCAATGGGAGCCGTGTACCGTTTTGAGTTGTACAAGTGGAACTTCGACCAAGTGTACAAAGAGATGAAGCAGTATGACTTCTACACGAGCTGGGGCCACGGTGCATTCAAGGATTTTGTCGAGGACTATGCTGCTCACATGCAAAACAAATCGACTGCCGGCGGCAGATGACGAGCACTCATTCAAAGATCACAAAGGCCACCTTCTGACGGTGGCCTTTTTCATTTGTTATTGGTAGTCGTAAGTCGAGCTCTTCTTCTGGTCCCATTCAACGCTGTCGATATTTTCGGGATCCGATGCCAAGACCTCTTCACTCAACTCATCAGTACTTATTCCGGCACGCAGAGTCACAATGTAAACAGCCTTTCCTAGCGGTTCGTCCTCGTCCTGGTGATCAAGCTGTCGGAGTTCGGCTCCTAGATTATGCCGTGCGAACACTCGCTTAAGGGACTCGTTTGTTTTATCCACGTCCTTGGTCACCACACTGATCTCCATAGCGCGGAACACTTGAGATTTTTCGAAGTGCTCAAGAACAGCAAGTGTCAACAAAACAAAGAGGCTAAGAATCAGAGCCATGTCCCATCGCCCAACACCCGCTGCGAGCCCAACGCCTAAACAAATCAGCAACACCGTAATCTCTTTTGGGTCGCGAATGTTGGTACGAAAGCGGACCAGTGAAGCCGCAGCGAAGATGCCAAAAGCTCTCGCGGCGCTGTCGCCAACCACCATCATCATCGCGGCAGCGACAACTGCCATTAAGATCTGCGTTTGCGCTACGTAAGGGTTCCGCTGGCTAATCGTCATCCCACGCCGCGGCCTGAATGCAAGAAATGCTGCGAGCAAAGCTGCTAGCGAGAACCGGAGAGTAATTCGTGCGGCGACGGCTCCAAGGCTTACATCGGTCGTTGGAGTTCGGGTAGGACTTCCGAAGAGTTGAGACAGAAAAGAATCACTGTCGCTGTGTATCGAAGATCCATCGCCTGTTGGAGTCTGAACTCCTGCGGGAGCTGGAGCGATCGGACTAGCAGAGGTATCGCGAAAAGCATACGCAAGCAGGCCGCTGGCGATCAGGATGGCAAGAAAAGTCGCCAACAGTGCAACCGTTAGCTTATCCATGTTTCAAGACCTTTCCACGGTAAAGCAATGGCCCACTGAACCAGTCAAGACTATCCTGGCAGGTTAACTAGCTGATTGATTCTGGAGCGCACCGCCTTGGTTAACATCTCTACATCAGTCGGAGAGTAGTTGGCGGCACGAAAGGCGTCGCTTATCTGTTTATCGCTGAGACGCGAGAGCAAGCCGCCAATCCATTTAGATTGCTCAACGGTGATGTTGCCGAATAGACCCGAGTTTTTACCGCCGTAACTGAACTTTACTCGCCCGCCCTCAACGCCCTCAACGAACTTGGTCTTGACGAAGCTTTCCGGCTCGTTTCGATTGCGCGAGAAAACGCCGCCAGTCTTACCGAACGTTGTGCCGAGATCACTCAGAATGTAATGCAACTCGGCTTGACCACTATTTCCACGGGGGACGTAGAGGATCTTATTGTTGTCATCTTTCAAGTCCCAGTTATTCAGCAAAGACATCATAACGATCATTCCCTGAAACTCATTGGTGCCAATAAACGGGTTTTGTGCCCAACTCCATGATTCGAGTCGCTTAATACCCGCCGGGCGTGCTTCAAACTTCACATTCGCAAATCCCTTGCCCTGGCAACGCCCTACGCCACTTCGTGGTTCAGGGGCACCTTTGATCTGAACACATGGAACCAGATAATTAATCTCGGTCATGTAGCCAGTGGCCCACATCAGCCGGACAGAAGCAGTTTCAGGTTGGGCTTCCTTGCCAAGCTTTGCATGCCAAATTTTTCCAGCGCCATCGCGTACGCGGTAGTTGATCGAATAACCATGGCTTTGATCCCGCACGAAAGTGACGCTTGAAAGATCGGGCTTCATCGATTCGCCGCCTGGTCCAAGTAGCAAATCACGGGACTCGAGATCAATCGGATCACGCCATAGCACTGGAGTTCCCGTTGGCTGTGCCTTGGTCTTCTCTTTCTGGGCAAACCCGACGGTTGAAACGCTCAACACGATTGCAAAAAGTAAGGTCAATCTTTTGTACATGGCCTCTCCTTCAACTTGCGGGTTAATTCAAACTGATGCTGCCTTCGAAGTGAAGCTGACTATTAAAGGGTACGTCGCCGGGCGCCATCGCCACGCGATCGTACGATCCATCCGAGTTGAGCACCCGAGCTTTTACGTTATCGCGGAGGTACGCTGCGATGACGACGTCTTTCAGATAACGTTTCAAGTTGGAATCGAGAACAGGAGTTACAACTTCGACACGACGATCGAGATTACGCGTCATCCAATCTGCAGACCCGATGTAGACGTCGTCATCACCGCCGTTGTCAAAGCAGAAGATCCGGCTGTGCTCAAGAAACCGACCGACGATGCTCCGCACATGTACCGTCTCAGACAGCCCTTTGACGCCCGGCCGCAGCATGCATGAGCCACGTACAATTAGATCAATTTTCACTCCAGCCTGCGATGCCCGGTAGAGTGCGTCGATAATCTCAAGATCCGTCAAACGATTAATCTTCGCCGCAATTCTCGCAGGGCGGCCGGCCAAAGCGTGGTCGATCTCTCTTTCGATCAAAGCAAGCATCCGTTCACGAAGATTTACTGGTGCGACTAGAAGCTTCGTGTACTCGCGCTGCCGCGAAAAACCCGTCATGAAATTGAAAAGATCAGTAGCGTCGTCGCCGATCTCTGGATCAGCAGTTAATAGTCCGAGATCGGTATAGAGTTTCGATGTCGTTGGATTATAGTTTCCCGTGGCCACGTGAACATACGTTTGTAATCCATGTTCTTCGCGCCTGACGACCAGAGCCACCTTGCTATGCGTCTTCAAGCTAACGACTCCGTAGACCACATGAACTCCAGACTCGACTAGTCGTTGTGCCCACTCGATGTTGTTCTCTTCATCGAAACGAGCTTTGATCTCGACAATGGCCGTTACCTGCTTGCCTCGTTCACTTGCCTCGATTAAGGCTTCGGGTATCGGAGAATTCTTTCCGGTCCGATAAAGACAGATCTTGATGGCGAGCACCTTCGGATCTGTTGCTGCTGTTTGAATGAAATCGGTGACGGTGGTGTACGAAGTGTACGGATGGTGTAGCAGCACGTCCTGCTTCTTGATCGAATCAAAGCACAGTTTCTTTTTGCCGAGAGGCGCGGGAACGGTCATGCGAATTGGCTGGTCTCGCAAATCTTCTCGTTCCAGGTTGTATAGCTCCATCAAATTAGCAACGCCTAAGATACCGTCAAGCACATAGACATCGTCATCTTCGAGCTCAAGCGACTCAGTCAGATACTGGACCATCTCGGACGGCATGCTGGCAGCAACTTCGAGTCGAACAGCATTTCCAAACCGCCGCTCGCGCAACGACTCTTTAATCAGATCAAGCAAATCAGCACCCTTATCATCCCGCAACTCTACGTCCGCATCCCGAGTCACTCTAAACATGTAAGCCTTGCTCAACCTCATCCGGGGAAACAGGAGGTGCAGATTCGCTTCGATTAACTCTTCCAGCAGCACAAACGTATGCTCGCTTTCGGCAACTCGTACCACTCTGGGTACTACCGGCGGAACTTTGATCCGGACAAACCGAGGTTCGTCATCACCCATCGTTTGGTCGGGTTCTGGTTCAACGGTCAATCCAATGTTGAGACTCAGGTTTGTTATATGAGGGAACGGATGCGCCTGACCGACAGCCAATGGTGTGAGGACGGGAAACACGCTCTTCATAAAATACTTATTGAGCCTCTTTTTATCGCTGTCGGATAGTGAGTCGTACGACGCGATGACAATTCCCTCCTCAAGTAGCCCAGGCACAACAGTCTCGCGCAAACATTGCATTTGAGACTCAACCATTGGTAGCACCTTCTGCCTAATCACCTTCAACTGTTCTGCAGGAGTCAGTTCGCCGGGCATCGGACCGAGATTTTTGACCTCCAGCATTTCCTTTAGTCCGGAAACGCGAACCATGAAGAACTCGTCCAGATTGCTCTCGAATACAGACAAAAACTTCAGTCGCTCCAGAAGGGGCAACGATTCGTCTGCAGCCTCTTCCAAAACTCTTTTGAAAAACTCCAACTGGCTTAAGTCTCGATTAAAGACCGACCAGGCAAGAAAGTGATTCTTGTTCGTACGTCGTGTTCCGCTCTGGTTTTCCGCACTCGACTTGAGCTGGTTCTCAGGGATTGTCATCGTTATGGGTAAAGAATTGGTTGATGTGGCGGCATGCAGCTGGTGTAGGTACTCTGCTTAGCT
The DNA here is from genome assembly GCA_046726395.1 of Acidobacteriota bacterium. Lineage (GTDB taxonomy): Bacteria > Acidobacteriota > Blastocatellia > Pyrinomonadales > Pyrinomonadaceae > PSRF01. The sequence continues at coordinate 8,682 of JBKPAL010000237.1, read as the reverse complement.
GGTTCTAGTAGCGACTTCCGTCTTGAAGAGCCTTCATCTTATAACGCGAAATCCCGGTTCAGGAAGTATCAGGAAGGCTAATCCACAGACTACGCCAATTACACAGACGGACAGAAACGCTGAACGGTTCGGGGTCACACCACACGCTGTCTGTTGTTTGTCGTGTGAAGTCTGCGAAATCTCTGGATTACGTCCTGTCGCCTAGGATAGGTCGTAAGCCTTTCGCGCGGGGACGCTGACGAATTCGTCTGTTTCAATTATGTAGGCCGTCAATTGGTGGCCATATACGCATCCGGTGTCGAGACCAATTGCCTTCTTTCCGCGACGCGGTTCTGGCGCAGGCCAATGCCCGAAGAGAACTACCTTCTCGCCGAAGTACATTTGATACCAAGGCGTTCCTTGGTCACTTTCACGGTCTGGTCCGAGCGTCCGGATTTTAGTCAGATCCCCTGTCGTTTGGGAGTGGAGTTCGACGTTCGGACGCAATCCAGCGTGTACTACTAGATGCGTTCCAAGATCGATGACGAATGGAAGTGAGTTGAAGAAAACCATGTACTGATCCTTCTCGGCCTTCAGCGCCTTATGCGTTTCCTTCTGGGCTGGTTTCAGCTCCACATTCTCACCGTTCCAGCGGCGACGAAGTACCAAATCGTGATTACCGATAACGGTGGAGAACCGCGAGTCATTCATAAATAACTCGAGTACTTCCCTGCTTTTCGGTCCTTTAGTAATCAGATCACCCACAGACACGATGCGATCGGTTGGTTGTAGCCTCACCTGCTCAATCAGCTCCATCAGCTCATCGAAGCAACCGTGTATATCACCGACGACTATTGTCCGTGGGTCCATCAATCCTCCATCTACTTCAGCATTCGCACGTTTCGTCAAAACTCCTAGTACTTAACGATGCTATCAAATAAACCCTATTGAGCAAATTCAGGGCCATTGCCGATTCAATTAAATGGAACCCAAGTCGAGAGGCGATCATGATGAGACGTGATCAAGGACTTCGTAGGACCGAGCAAAATCGTCAATCGGCGATGCGCTTCATTCCAACTCGCGCGCTTTTACAAACAGATCCAACTCGCCGTTCTTCTCCGCAAGCTTTTCCCACCTCTTCACATTGAACCTAATTCGAACCAGCGCCGCCGTCGGCATATGCCCCTCCTGACCAGAGAGCATTGACGCTAACTCCTCCATTGCCGGATTGTGACCAACTAACAACGCGGCTTTGCTCTCATCTTCAATTTCGGAGATCACCTCGAGAAGACGCAGCGGGCTGGCTTCATAGATCCGTTGATCGAAGCGAAGCTCGGGTGAAAACTTTGCGGCTCGCAACACTAGTTCGATTGTTTGCCGAGCACGGACGGCCGGTGAGCTAATCACTAAATCAAACTCAATCTGCTGCTTTGCAATATACTTACCCAACGCCTCCGCGGCTTTTCGCCCGCGTTGGTTGAGTGGTCTATCAAAATCCGGCAATTCCGGTTCTTTCCAGCTGGACTTCGCGTGCCTAAGCAGCAATAGTGTCTTCATTTAACTATTAACCTCACAAGTAAACGGTTTACACTGGCGTAACATCGACTTAAGAGAATAGGCGCACATGATTCCCTACGGTAGGCACCGCTTCCCTGGCAAGCTCTTTGTAGTAGAAGGCACGGACGGCAGTGGCAAATCAACACAACTCACGTTGCTTTACCAGTGGCTAAAGGCCGAAGGCTACCCGGTTTTTTTCTCGGAGTGGAACTCATCGCCGTTGGTTAAGGATACGACCAAACGAGCCAAGAAACGACACCTTTTTACACCCGCCACTTTCTCGCTATTGCACGCGACCGATTTCGCCGACCGAACTGAGCGCGACATCATTCCGCCACTCAAAGCCGGCGCGATAGTGCTCGCAGATCGTTACATCTATACAGCTTTCGCACGAGACGTGGCGCGCGGTTGCGACCGCAACTGGGTCCGTGAAGTCTACCGATTCGCTGTCAAACCCACAGTTGCTTTCTTCTTTCGCGCTCCGCTCGAGGTAGCTATCGATCGAATAATCTCGAGCCGTCCCAATTTGAAATATTACGAAGCAGGCCAGGATATGAACTGGGCCGACGATCCCGAGGAGAGCTTCAGCGTGTTCCAGGGCAAAATCCTGGAAGAATACGATCGCATGGTGAGCGAGTTTGGATTGACCAAGATAGACGCGACGAGATCAATCGAGGCGCAACAACGCGAGATGAGAGACATCATCAAGGGACATCTGAAGAACAGGCGGTTCAAAACCAATTAAAGACAGACGTTTCTACGGAACGCCACTTCCGCACATTCAGGACGAAGAATACAGTGGCAAGTTAATCGTCATCGAAGGTACTGATGGGGTCGGCCGCTCCACCCATATCGCGTTGCTGCGCACCTGGTTGGAATCGCGCGGCCATGCGGTCCTTGATACCGGAATGACGAGATCGGTGCTCGCTGGCCGAGGAATTAAAGAAGCGAAGACCGGTCACACTCTCGGCCGCTTAACGATGCAGTTGTTTTATGCCACAGACTTCGTCGATCGACTCGAGAACGAAATTCTTCCCGCCTTACGGTCCGGATTCATAGTGCTGACAGATCGATATATCTATTCAGCCATTGCTCGAGCTGAAGTGCGTGGTATCGATGCCGCGTGGATTCGATCGATCTATGAAATAGCCTTGATTCCCGATGCGGTCTTTTACCTAAAGATTGGAACAGCGCAACAACTAGTTGAGCGCGTATTAAATTCAGGACGTGGCTTCGACTATTGGGAATCCGGCATGGATGTTTTTCCCCGTAATGATTTTTATGACAGTTTCATTGAGTATCAAACTCGTATGCTGGCAGTGTTTGATCGGATGTCTAAAGAATATGGATTTCATGTCTTGGATGCTTCAGTTTCAGTTCGTCGTGTTGAGACGGCATTAAAGCGCGCAATCACCAGAGTAATAGAAGAAGACTTAACGGCTGAGCCACAAATCGTGCAACCAGTCAAGAGAATGACAAGTGGAGCAGCAACCAAAATTGCTGGTCCTTCCGAGGTCGTCGACTGATGAAGCTGGCTGCAATTGACATCGGATCCAATTCGATCAAACTCGTCGTGGTTGACGCTGCGGCCAGCGACTCCTTCGCCGTCATCACTCGAGAAAAAGAGTTCGCGAGACTAGGTCATCAAACGTTACAGCGAGGTCACATCAGTAGGCAGGCGATCGATCGTGCCGTCGTTTGTGTGACTCGATTCAAATCAATTGCCGAAGCGCGTGGCGCCGAAAGCATTGTTGCGATTGCCACAGCTTCAGTGCGAGAAGCTAACAACTCGCTTCAGTTCGTCAGAGAAGTCAAAGCGAAAACAGGAATTCAGGTTGAGGTTCTTTCGGGAATCGAAGAAGCGCGCTTGATTGGCCTTGCTGCCAGTCAGAGTTGTTCGCCGAGGGGAGCTGTAAATCTGAACGTTGATATTGGAGGCGGCTCAACAGAAGTCTCAATCTTTAAAGACAGTCTTCCGGTGGCTCTTATCTCAGTCGATCTGGGCGCGGTCGGTCTGACTGAAGAATTTCTGATTTCAGATCCCCCTAAAGCCAAAGAATTAATTGAATTGCGCAATCGCATCCAAGCAGCATTCGAAAGACCGGCGCGTGAACTGAGAAACATCGCATGGCAACAAGTCACGGGCACCTCTGGAACGATTCTTTCGATCGGGGCTTTGCTGAAGTCGCGAACCCAAACAAACCTGAAAGATCAACCGGCGCAGCCTTCCGAGATCGAAATACCGCTGGGGGCACTGATGCGTCTAAACGCAGACCTGGCTCGAGACTCTATTGCTGAACGGAAACGTTTGGGCATAAGCGCGCAACGTTCTGAAATAATTGTGGCCGGCGGTCAGATTCTCGAAGGTGCTATGCGCACGTTGCATATCAACTCGCTGCAAACGTGTGAATGGGCTCTACGTGAAGGGGCTATCATCGATCGGCTGCGAGAACTTGAGGCTGAATCACGACCGCCGGTATCGCCTGTTGCAGACTCGAAGCTGCGAAGTGTCCATGCTGTCGGAAGAAGGTTTGGGTATGAAGAACCTCATTCACTTCAAGTCGCACGCCTTGCCGAAATAATCTTCGATGGGTTAGCCACCAAACAGAACTTTACTCGTCATCAGCGCACACTCTTATCGGCTGCGGCTCTGCTTCACGATATTGGTTACCATATCGCTCATCGTTCTCATCATAAGCATTCACTCTATCTCATCAAGAACTCAGAGCTGACGGGATTTTCAGAGGGAGAACGAGATGTCATCGCGAACGTTGCGCGCTATCATCGCGGCCAGCCGCCAAGGACTCGTCATCCCGACTTTGCAGCGCTTAATCAGGCCGACCAGGATACGGTTAGCCGTTTGGGTGCAATCCTCCGCCTTGCTGATGCTCTTGATCGCAGTCATGAGAGCCGGGTTGAGAATTTGGAATGCGTGGTCCAGAAAGATCGCGTGGAAATCACGATTGAAGCAGCGCAAGATTGCGAGAAGGAATTACTTGAAGCAGAACGAAGGCGATCCCTCTTCGAACAGACTTTCAACTGCAAGTTATCTTTAACTATTCAAGGGGCCAGAGCGGCAGTTGCCGTCTAAACGATTATGGCTAAGGCTACGGAGATCACTGGTATCAATTTCGACGGTCCGCCGGCGACCGCGATTTCCCTCGTGCTCAAGAGCAGACTCGCCGAGATGTGTTTGCTGCGAAAGCGGGCGCTTGATTTCAGCGATCCTGAAGGCGTTCACGACATGCGTGTGGCGTCGCGCCGAATGCGCAGCGCGTTACGTGACTTCAGGCCTTACCTTCGCAGGGGCAAACTGAAAACTTCTAGTGAAGGCATTCGTGACCTCGCAGATGCGCTGGGTGCAGTCCGCGACCATGACGTGGCTCTTATGGCCCTCGATCACTTAACAGCCAAAGCACCGTCTGACGTATCTCAAGGAATAGAGTCACTGATGGAAACTTTGAACGCAATACGTAGCGAGGAGCGGCAGCAGCTTACCGCTGAGTTGAGTTATCGAGGGTTAGTCGCACTACGTTCGTCGTTTGCCGAGACGCTTAAGTCAGCTCTGATCATCAGCAGCGACCACCACAATACAGAAGTCAGTTACAAAGATTTTGCGAGAAAAACGATCCTTGCTCGGTTAGACGAACTCCGAAAGTTAAGTGCTTCGCTGTATCAACCCCTTTCCGCTAAGCCGTTGCACAAGATGCGGATTGCAGCAAAACGTTTGCGGTATGCGCTGGAGTTGTTCGCGCCTTGCTGGGGAGAATCGTTGAAGGTGTATGCGCGACAGGTGGCTTTGCTGCAGACAGATCTGGGCGAGCTTCATGATTGCGATGTGTGGATTGAAAACTTCGGCAAACGATTGGAGAAAGCGGACAAGAAGAAGTTCCTGAAGTCCATATCAGATGAGGAACGAGCGGCAATGATCTGGCTCATCGGGCACTTCTCTAAGCTGCGTGCACGTCACTATCGCGCAGCTCTCGGGCGGTGGCATGAGTGGGAAAGGAAATGCTTGCTGCAAAATCTCGAAGCTACTCTGGAGAAATCGCGTCAGGAGAAACCGCCCACATTGAGCCCGCAATCAACTACAGGAGTTCGTGAGGAAACGCTTGCGACCGAAGTCGTTGAGCAGTCTAGTCACGTACCCATCGTTTAATTCGGTCATCCACTTGCGGAAATTTTGCAGACTCTCCTGAAATCCTTCGCTGCTCCGGGGCGCTAGTAGCAATGCAGTTGGGTGGCTATTGAACAATAAGTCAATAGCCACTCGACTTCTCGAGGTGCGTCCCCGCAATGCTTGTCCTCCTGTTACCGTGCATTGCAGCACCTCTAAACGAAAACAGCTTTGATCTACAAACCAAGAACTACCAGTCGGTTTTCCCTATCCGTTATGGCGTTTGGCCCACCTTACCAGCAATGCCCTTGTTGACCATTAATCTGATCTCCACGCGTCGATTCTTCGCCCGACCTGCGGCTGTCGTGTTCTCTGCCACTGGATCCAGTTGCCCATACCCAAAAGGTTGAACGAGCCGATTTAGTGGCATCTTGTATTTCGACACGATGTAATAAATGACCGCGTTCGCACGACGTTCGCTCAGATCAATGTTTCTTTGCGAGGTACCAGTTGAGTCGGCGAATCCGATGACGGCCATGACCCAACCCTTTGTGTTTTGCGTCTTTACCCAGGCCGCGGCCTCGTCAATCGTTGCTTTCGCTTTTGGCCCCAGAGAAGCGCTGCCCGTTGCGAAGGGAACGGTGATAGTTTTAATCGACTCAAAATCATCCAGTCCATTGATCCTATTGTTAGCATAGTCGGCAGTTGACTGAGCTTTCGCTGCATCGTCTCTTGCGCTTTGGGCTAGGGCTTGAGTCTCTGAAATTTGTCCGGCAAGACGCTCATTTTCCTCTTGCTGTTTTCTCAGGTTCTCTCTCGCTTCAGCTTCGAGTGGATCCACCGTTGCTTTAAGAGCCTGGGCAGATCTCAGATCCTGCTCGTCAAATCGGATTTTATTGGCGACTATTTGACCCTCTGAGTTTCCTACGCCGTCGACTTCAAGACGGAGGCCACGGAGGATGTAGCTTGCGCCATACTCTTTTGATCCTTTGAATATGCCTCGCTTATGGCTTTTAACTTCGGTTGCAGGAGTTAATAGAACGGTAGTTGTTGGCCCACCCATCGTATCGGCCATCGTGAACGAATCGGCGTCGCGCTTTACTACGATGCCTTTGAGTTTGTTGATCTTCTCGCCCGCAGTTACCGTACGCGTCTCCTGCGGTAAAGAATTTGTCGCCAGAGATCCTGCGGCGAACGCATTTGCGGTCCCCGTCAGAATAAGAACGAAGGCGACCGCTACAAGCCTTGGTATTGTATTCTCGCTGATTCTCATTAGTCGCTCCCTTCAAGTAACTGGTCAAAGACTGAGTCAGCCTTCTGTTCCTCGAGCCGCGCAGGTTTGACCTCATTTTGCTGCCTGAGTTAGCAGCACTAGTCCGACTGGTTTGTTCAGTCCGGCAAATCCTAGTCGCCGTTAGTTGCCTTTAACACTGTCAATTCTGACAGTATTTGGAACGGCGGATTATCAGTAAGATTTCGATAGTCAAGCAGGCTACTCCACCCTACTCAGTGACTCAGCTTTTCCTATTTGGGAATCACCGGGCTTGCAGATTTCGAATAAGGGCGAGCTCTTGGTTACTCTTATGTCTTCAAGCAAAGCCGTCAAAATCATCAAACGAAGCACGCGCGAATCCTTTTCGGGCGTAGAGAGATTCGTCGATTCCGGGTTAAAGCCTGAGAATCAAGCCAAACGCGAAATACTGAAGACGGTAACTTCGTGGATTGAAGAACTGAGGGAATCTAAGAAGGACTTAACTTGGCCGAAAGGCGGCTGAAAATATTCCTCTGCTGCGAATACAGAACCAGGAGCGATAGCGACCGGATGCTACGCTCAGCTCGCAGGCCCAATGTATGTTGAGCGTAGCATCCAGTCGCCACCGGTCCCCTTTCTGTATTCCGTCGGCTGTCAGTGACTAGTTGCACTTCGATCGTCAGATTTGAACTGCGCAACAACAACGGTGACGTTGTCCAACCCGCCTGCGGCCAGCGCCAGATCGATCAACTTTTGACATGCTTTTTGACTTGGGTCTCCTCCCTCGAGAACTTTAGTGATCGTCTGATCGTCCACCATGTCAGTGAGTCCATCCGTGCAAAGAAGCAATCGATCTCCGCGGCTTAGCTTCAGCGACTGCACTTGAGCTTCGGTCCCTTCCTCTAATGAGCCGAGTGCTGCTGTCAGTACATGTCGCATTGATCGTGCAGCTGGATCATCACGACCGGCAACACCAGCATCGATAAGCGCTTGGGCCAAGGTGTGGTCCGTAGTTAACTGCATGAGGTTGCCACCTCGCAGCAAATAAGCGCGTGAATCACCTACGTGACCGATTACAAGATCATTTCCCAACGTCCCGGCTACTGTCAGAGTAGTCCCCATTCCTTTAAGTGTGGTGTCGGACTTCCCTTTGTCTCTTAAACTCTTGTCGATTTGTAAGAAGCGCTCGGACATTCGCTGCAGAACATGATTAACGTCTTCGGCACGCTTCAGCGACATGATCCAATCAGGAGTATCAACGAGAAGTTTCACCAGGTTGGTAAGTGCCAAACGGCTGGCTACTTCCCCGCCAGCCATTCCACCTATTCCATCCGCTACTAGCATTCCATAGCCTGTCAACGTGTAGCTATGGTCCAGAATGTGCTCATCTAGATTTGTTAATAGATTTTCGAGCGAGCGTGTGAAACGCAAAACCAGGTAATGATCTTCGTTATTTTTTCTAACGTTACCCTGATGTGTTGCTCCTCCCAGGTCAACATCCAAGCTGGCCCAAGTACCAGCGAAATGGTGCACTGGAAATTCAGCGGTTACCGCCTGAGTCAGGTCTTCCCTTGTATTCATTGATTTAGTCCTTATGAAGGTTTACAGACGTTGAATTGAAAGGTCTAGCGAATTACAGGATAAGCGAGGAAAGATTATCTGAATGTGATCCTGTTCTCTGGAATGATGGCTAACCACGAACGAAGCATAGCTCCGGCCGCGCTTTTTACCTCTTTGAACCATTGCGCGCATTAAAAAGAGTGCGCGGCCGGATCGA
>JBKPAL010000236.1:0-26584 GCA_046726395.1 Acidobacteriota bacterium | reverse complement strand
ATTCTCATGTTTCGAACGAGCGTGAATGAAATGAATGTCTAGCCCATCGATCTGGGTAATGAATTGCGGTAGGCCCTTCAGTTTCGCCTCAACCTTGCGCCAGTCGTAGTCCGTCACCCAATAGTGAGCGAGTTTCTGCATAGTCGCGAACTGCACGCCCTGCGTTTCATCGGTCACCGTTTCGCGCTCGGGCCACCTGGTTGCGTTAATGCGCCTGCGCAATTCAATTAGTTCCGCTTCCGGAACCTCGATTTTGAAAGGGCGAATTGATTTGTCTTCGGCCGCGCCGCGCGCGGTTGCGGTTTCATTCATACTGGCCTCCTTCTTCGTAGTGTTAGCAATGCAGCCGCGGCAATGAGAGCAAAGACCAAATGCGAAATGAGGCGGTTGGTTGTGTACTCTCGTTTTTGTGAACGGCGTGCTGTGCTTTCCTCCATAAGACCTTGCGTTGTAGGTCTCGACTAATGGCAGATCGCCCCTGATTTGGCTGCTTTGGATTCAATTATCCATGATTTGATCAGAGTCAACATCCCACGATCAAAGTCTTTTCATATACCTCGAACGGTTGATTACGTGATACCCCGATCGTGGTAATGCTTTCTCTTGTTGGTGGTATTTGCTGGCTGGCTTATGCTGCTCGTTCATTTAGGCCGGATATGAAGGAACCACCGACTGCGGTCGGGGATATTTCCGACTTTTAGCAAAGCCTCAGATGATAGTGAGGAAGCTGTGAATGGAGAGAAAGTTTGATCTCATTGTGATCGGAACGGGCGCTGCGGGTTCGACTGCGGCGTATGAATGTCGAAACGCCGGCTGGGAAGTTGCAATTGTCGATTCGAGACCATTCGGAGGCACGTGCGCTCTACGCGGTTGCGATGCTAAGAAAGTGCTGGTCGGAGCTGCGGAGTTAATCGATTGGGATCGTCGCATGGATGGCAAGGGTGTTTCCGCCAATGAGGTGAAAATTGATTGGCAAGCGCTAATGCGCTTCAAGCGAACGTTTACTGATCCAGTTCCGGAAGAGCGTGAGCGAGAATATTTAGAAGCAGGAATTAAGCCCTTTCACGGAGGCACTCGGTTTCTCGATCATACGACTCTACAAGTCGGCGACGATAAGCTCGTCGGACGCTTTGTACTCATCGCGGCCGGAGCCAGACCGGCTACGATGCACATCCCCGGAGAGGAACACTTAATCAAAAGCGATCAGTTCCTTGAGTTGGAGGAACTGCCGCGAAGAATTGTCTTTGTCGGTGGCGGCTACATCTCATTCGAGTTCGCGCACGTCGCCACCCGGGCCGGCGCAAAGGTTCAGATAGTCCATCGAGGAAGTCGACCATTGGAAGGCTTCGATCCTGACCTTGTCGATCAACTTCTTCAAGCCTCACGTGAATTGGGTGTCGAAGTGCTTGTGAACAGCGCCGTCAAAGGCATAGAGAAAAACGCCGATCACTTTGTCGTTAATGCGACTGCCGGCGACGGAGAGCAGAAACTTGAAACTGATCTGGTAGTTCACGGCGCCGGGCGTGTAGCAGAGATCGATGATCTCGATCTGGAGAAAGGCGGCGTCGCGAACCAGAAAGGTGTGTTAGTCAACGAGTTCCTTCAGAGCGTATCAAACCCGGCGGTGTATGCGGCCGGTGATGCCGTCGCTAGCGGTTTTCCACGGCTAACTCCGGTAGCCAGCATGGAAGCTCATATCGCCGCCGGCAACATGCTAAAGGCCAATCACCTAAAGCCGAATTATTCTGGCCTTCCCACAGTTGTGTTCACTATACCGCCCCTCGCCTCAGTGGGATTAGACGATGATGCTGCGAGAAAACAAGGTTTGAAGTTCAGCGTGAAACACGAGGAGACTTCCGGTTGGTATTCCTCACGCCGAGTGAATTTGCAGCACTCAGGAATCAAAGTGCTTGTGGAGGACGAGAGTAATCGAATCCTGGGAGCACATTTGTTTGGGGAACATGCCGCGGAAATCATTAACATCTTTGGGCTGGCAATTCGTTATGGATTGAAGGCACAAGATCTCGCGACGATGATCTATGCCTATCCAACCAGCGCCTCGGATGTCGAACACATGGTGTAAGGTCGTTCGATGAAGTCTTTAATTCTAATCTTCATGTCATTCGGATTTAGTATGCGATGAAAAATCCGGTAGCTCGCTAATCAACTCTGCCCAGGCTAGTACTTCACGCTCACGATCAAATAGAGAAGCCAGAGCTTTAATCCGGCTGTGTAACTCTTCAAGAAAACCCGAGTCGGTTTCCGCACGGTCCATCAGCCTCGCCAATGCTCGAGTATCACCGACGCTAAAGATACCGGGATAGTCCTCACCAAGAATGCCCACATTGCCGTCCACGCGAGAAGCTAAGATAGGAACGCCTGCCACGATTGCCTCAGAGAGGACATTTGCTCCTCCCTCCATCCGAGAAGATAGAACGCAGATCCGACTTTTAAAGAGATAGTTCTGAACCTGTGACCTCGACAGTTCACCGAGCCAGCGGTACCGCGGATTCCTGATTTGCTCCGCCTTCGCTCGTATCGCCATCGAGTCGGTCATCGCCTTACCGATTTGCAGGACCCGAATTCGTGAGGACGTCGGCAACAATCTCGCTGCGAGCGCAGCACGAAAGGGATCTTTAACGGGTCTGAGATGTGCGATCACGCACACATCGAAATCATGCAGGGAATTCGACGCCGCTCGTATTCGCTTGTGGTGCTCGACGGACTGGTAAATAACGCGCGCTTTTCCCCTAACGCGTTGCAAACATTCCAATGCTTTTGGTTGAAGCGTTACAACTCTCGTAGCCATCTCCAGCGATTTCCAGACTCGCTGATCAGTTTTTGCATCGCGATAGATATCTGTTCCGGTGAGTGCGACAACGATAGGCAAGCCGGGGTGTTTCTCATGAGAGTGCTTTACTGATTGGTAGCTGCGTCGCGCGTGCAGAGCAACGAGCAAGTCTGTACCTGTGCCGTCGTAACTTTGTGAGATGGTGACGCGATGCCCGAGCTGTTTGAAAATGCTGGCCCAACGAACTGCTGTGATCCTGTTACCGTGGGTTGACCCGGCCGACGCCGGCGTGACGATTTGGATTCGCATTCGTTGGTTACAGCGCGCAGGTGCGAAAGCCAGCCCAGACATCCCTTCGATCAGGAGTGTAGAAGTTTCTGTAGGTGTTATTAATAAGACGCGAACGTGTTGCCCAGCAACCTCCGCGTAAGACTTTGTGATTTCCGAACCAGGGCGCCGAATATTCTTTATACGGACCAGCGACAAAGCCCGGATAAGGCTGGAAATCGGTAGCGGTCCACTCCCACGTATTACCAATCATCTGCCGACACCCATATCTGCTATCTCCTCCAGACAAAGCAGTGACGTCGACACAACCCATGAACGTTGAGTCTAAGTTCGCGTGAGTCGACGTCGGTTTGTCATCACCCCAGGGAAATCGCAGTTTACGATTCGAACTTGTTTCAGTACTGGCTGCCATTTCCCATTCAACTTCTGTGGGCAAGCGTCGTCCAGCCCAACGGCAATACGCGTCAGCCTCGAACCAGTTAACATGCAGTACCGGCAGGTTAGGTTCGAGTCGAACCACCTCGTCAAAATTGCGACGCCACCACTGGCCACCGTCAAGCCTCCAGTAGACCGGATGATTCGCACCAACGCGTTCACGCCATTCCCAACCATCGGCACACCATAGCTCACGTCGTTGGTAACCAGCATCGTCTACGAAGGCTAAGTATTCTTTATTTGTCGTGGCGGTCCGAGAGATCGCGAACGGCTGAACGCCAACCTGAAATGGTTGTTTCTCGTTATCAAAAACAAAACCCTTGGCAGCGGTATTGCCTAGCATGAATGATCCGCCTGGAATGAAAGCGTCGCCACTCTCGATCGGATCCACAGCTTCGCTCTTGCTCGGATTGTTGGATTGAGTTAGTTGAGGAGCTGAGTAACCGAGTGTTTGTCGAGTATAGGTAATCGCCTCGCCGTGCATATCTTCATGAAAGAGTGCAAGAGAAAGAAGGTATTCTGCGTCACTGCCACTGCTTCCTGCATCGCCCGTGGAGAATCTCCCTCCGATGTATTGCTTGACGTCTTCAAGCGTCCTCATCATGTAAGCGACTGTGTCCGACTTCTTCGGAAGCATTAGATCCCAACGTGTATCGTGAGCTACGTTTGCGGAGTCATAGAGCGCGTCACCACCTGGCAGTATGGGCGAACGCCCGCAGACGTGTCTTAGTAGCCAGTACTCTTGGAACCACGCGACGTGTCCAATCTCCCACCGAAGAGGATTAACGATCGCGAGATGTGGCCCAATCATCTGATCGTCATCCAAGTCCTCGACAAGTTGTAGCGTGCGTTGCCGAGCCTCGCGCAGATTCTCAATTAGATCTGTTATTCTGTTTTCCGAATTCATCTAATACTTTTTTCTGTTCGGTTACATGTTAAAGATGCGTTGCGAGTGCTGACCGTCCCTGCAACTGCCCAAGATTCGACGTGGTGCCGTAACACTCGAAGAAACATCTTCACTTAGTGGAGTTTATTTTACTGAGGAAAGATCATCGCCCTCCTTTTTTCAAACTAGAAGGAATGCTGTCATTGATCCCCGGATGACGACCTCGCTCCGATACCACTCCGAATTGAAGAACCGCGCCTGTAGTTGACAAGTGCATGAACTCGCACGCCATCAAAAGCATAGTTGAACGCTTCGGAAGACGCGGCCCAAACGCGCAACGAATCTTAGCCCCGCAGGAGGGGCGGCACAGACACCAAGCCACCACGGAAAGGCAACCAAAGAGCTCGAGTTACTGTTTCAAGAATCCAACGATGTAGCCGAATGCCTGCTGGCTAATTTACAATAGCACCCTCGCGATTTCTTGATCCTCGAAGACGTTTAAGTTCTAAGCTTGAGAGTGCAGCAGCCCCTAACGTTCTAGTGTGTTCCTAATCACGCGCTAGGCTTTGTACTCAAAAACACCGTTCCTAATCAACATGGGTGTCTCTTCCGGTACACAACTCGGTCGATACGAAATTCGCTCCCTACTCGGCGAAGGCGGGATGGGTCAGGTTTATCTGGCTCAAGACCTGCAGCTGCGACGGCTAGTCGCCCTGAAGCTTTTACCCCCTGAATTTACACGGGACCAAGAGCGACTACGCAGGTTCAAGCAAGAGGCCTTCGCGGCATCATCGTTGAACCATCCTAACATCTTCACGATTTTTGAAATCGGCCAGCAGGATCAAATCCATTTCATCGCGACTGAATACATCGACGGTATGTCGTTGCGACAGATCATCAACCAAAGGTCTGTTCAAATCGAACAAGTCTTAGATTGGGGAACACAAATCGCTTCGGCACTCGCGGCGGCACACGCCGCAGGAATCATTCACCGCGATGTCAAACCTGACAACATCATGGTCCGTCGCGACGGCTTCGTGAAGGTGCTTGATTTCGGTCTCGCCAAATTAAATGAATACACAAACCTTGCAAGCGATCCAGAAGCGGCTACCGTGCAAGTTATCCAGACCGATCCCGGCAAGGTTATGGGTACCGCCAGTTACATGTCACCCGAACAGACACGTGGGTTGCAATTAGATGAACGTACTGACATCTGGAGCTTGGGAGTAATTCTGTATGAACTGGCAGCGGGTCGACCTCCGTTCGAAGGCCTCAGCGCAAGTGATGTTGTCGCCTCGATCCTGAGAGCTGAGCCTGTACCTTTACATCGTTTTTCACCTGATGTTCCCAACGAACTGCAGCGAATTGTTCGCAAGGCATTACAGAAGGATCCTGAGGAGCGATATCACCTGGCGAAAGAAATGGCCATCGACTTGAAGAACCTTCGGCGCGATCTTGAACTGAGTGCGGAAATTGAGCGCTCGGTCCAACCAGTATCGTCAGCGAATCGCAGCTCAGGCACGCAGAGTCAAACTGAGATGAATCTCTCACCTCCCGTTATCGAAACGGGACCTGTGGTTAGCCCACGATCTACCGCCACCGGCGAACTAATTCCCAGGTACAGTCACCGATTTTCAACCATTTCAAAAGTCATCCTGGGCAGCATCGCCTTAGCACTCGTCGTCGGCGCTCTGGTTTTCGTAAATGATTGGCTTGGTGCTAGACGTTCAGGAGAGCCCGTAGCAAATATGCGAGTTACTCGACTGACCACTACGGGCACTGCAGACAAAGCGGCGATCTCGCCTGATGGGAAATACGTCGTTCATGTTGCCGCTCAAAATGGACACCAGAGCCTTCGTGTACGACAGGTAAACACCAGTAGCGATGTAGAGGTGGTGCCGCCTTCAGACGTCCGTTATGAGAAGCTCATCTTCTCGCCAGACGGGGACTATGTTTATTACGTTGCCACGGATCGGAACAGCCCAACTGCAAACCTTTATTTAATTCCTACGTTAGGCGGCACGGGCCGAAAATTGATCTCGAACATAACCCGCGCTGTGACCTTGTCACCAAACGGGCAGAAGATTGCTTTCATACGTAACATGGCTGATATCGGTGAGGACGTCGTGTATGTCGCTGACGCCAATGGAAGCAATGAACGCAAAATTGCTGCGCGTAAATTACCGAACTTTTTCCAGTCGCTCTCTTGGTCCCCAAAAGACAATTCCCTTGTTTGTGCGGCAGGTAGTTTCGTACCGGCTTACAACACTTATCTCGTCGAGATTAGACCTGACGACGCGAAAGAAAAACAGCTTGGCAGTCAAAGTTGGCCTTCGATGAGTGAGATCGAATGGGTTCCTGACGCTACCGGGCTCATCTTTACTGCCTCTGATCACGATTCACCTGGTCCCGACTCACAACAGCTCTGGTACGTTCGATACCCGGAAGGTGAAGCCCGCAGAGTTACAAACGATCTAAACAACTACCACGGCATCAGCATCACATCGGATTCAAAAAGGTTGGTGACGCTGCAATCCACATCAACCTGTAACCTCTGGTCGGCGAACAACTCTGATTGGAATCAAACTACGCAAGTCACGAGCGGCTCCAAACTTGATGGACGTGAGGGAGTTGCCTATGTAAGTGGCGGGAAAGTGGTCTATTCCTCCAATGTGAGTGGTAATTTGGATCTCTGGATCATGAACGCCGATGGCAGCAATCAGCGCCAGTTAACCGCGAACGCACGTAACAATAGTCAACCAGTTGCGACATTCGACGGCCGGTACATCATCTTCAAATCCGATCGATCAGGAACAGCCAATATCTGGCGCATGGACGTAGATGGCACAAATCCCAAACGGTTAAGTAGTGGCAGCGGGGAAGCCAATCCACACTGTACGCCCGACGGGAAATGGGTGGTTTACACGTTATTGGGCTCAGGGAAGCCCACAGTGTGGCGTGTGTCCATCGACGGAGGAGCACCAGAGCAGGTCATCGATAGGTACACGACGAATCCAGCTGTTTCACCGGACGGAGAATCCATAGCGTGCTTTTATCGTGATGAACAGGCGAACGGTAGAATGAAAATAGCCATATTCAAAGTAGCGGGAGGCGAGCCGATTCGTAGTTTTGATACAGCAGGAGTTCCAGTGTTTGATGCCGCGAATTCATCATTGCGATGGACAGCGAATGGTCGGGCACTTACTTACGTAGTGACCGCCGGTGATGTTTCTAACCTATGGAGTCAACCTATTTCAGGCGATCTACCGAAACAACTGACGAACTTTAGATCCAATCGAATTTTCTCATTTGATTGGTGGCCAGACGGAAAACAGTTGATCCTCAGCCGTGGCACGGTAACCAGCGACGTGATATTGATGAGCAACTTTCGCTAAGTCATCGACTATTAACTTAATGCGTTGAGAGCGGCTCTAATTTCTTCGTTTGTCGGTCTTTCCTTATAGTCCAGTTCAACCTTCATCCAGGCAACACGGCCAGACTTGTCAATGACATAGATCGTTGGCCGAGGTATGCCTTCAAACTTCTGCCCGTTGTAGTCCGGATCGCGAATCCCGTACGCATCGATTACCTGGTGTCCGGGATCGGAGAGGATTTGATAACTAATCTTGCCCTTACCATCGGCCGCGATCTTTTCTGCAAATTCACTACTCTGAGCTGGCGTATCCACACTGATGGCGACCACATTAACTGACTCGTTTGGTTTTTTCAGAAAGCGGAGTTCGGCTAACTGCCGAGCACAGTAGGGTCACCAGTTACCTCGGTAGAATGCGAGGACGGTGGGAGCACTTCCACGCAAGTCCGAGAGCGTTACTTTCTGCCCGTTTTGATCTTCGAGTGTGAAATTGGGAGCCACTTCCCCGACCTGCACTGGATTCTTTCGAGGCTGCAAGTCAGCTCGTGGCCCCGAATTCTCGCCAGATTTTGTGCAAGAGAGTGCGATGAGAACAAGTGTGATTACGCCGATGAGTTTTATCTTCATAGATGGATGGTTGCGATGAGAGACCCCGTCAAAGCGAGATTCTGCAGGAGCTTAAGGCGGAAGATTATTACAGACGAACCGCATGCGCAAAAGAGACCAGTGCTGCAAGAGGGCCAAGTAAATAGCGTGCATGTTCATATGGATCTCGACGCGTCGGCAATAGCTCAGTTTGGCAGAGTGCCGCGTTCGCAGTGTGGAGGCCAGGGGTTCGATCCCCCTCCTGCTCCACCTTCAAATCAAACAGCCACCGATATCGGTGGCTGTTTTTGTCTGAACAAGTCCCTATCTCGGATTTGAAGTACTCATGAGGGCGGTGTTGATGTGTCTGTCATCCCCCTCAGAGCATACCTAAACATAGCGCGTTCGTTCTCACTCGCGCAGCGCGACAAAAAATGTCTGCGCGAGCTGGAGAAAGCGCGGGCCGCGAAAATATTTACTATGCCTTTTGTTGCGGCTGACCCGCTCTGGGAAATCGTTCGAGCCGAACCAGACTTCCAAAACATTCTACGGCGAATGAATCTTTACGAAGATGGCGTTTAGGCGTCACCGGTTCGTCAGCACTCAGAACCGTGGCTTATTTTGCGACGACTAAATCAGCCAAACGATTCACCGGTTGCTATACGCAGATCTTAAGCGCGCACTTCAATCCGACTAATCCTCTCTGTGTGTTCTCTCTGTCTCCGTGTCTCCGTGGTTTTTCTTTTGCTTACTACATTCACGCATAAGAAAACCACAGAGGCGCAGAGACACGGAGGAAGCACAGAGATAATTTTGAATAGTTAACTATCAGACGCGGCTTTGCTATTAGACGTTAATAAGACGATCTTCAGCCAACCGGTCCGCAACCTTATATGTAGGAATGCCTTCGTTCGCCGCGATGTGAACGATGTTCAGAATCGTATCGAAAATCTCGTCCACCTTTGCCTCAGCCTGCGCTGAGTTCCAACCGAGCAGTTCCCTGCATCCATTGATCACTCCGCCAACATTCGCGGCATAGTCAGGCACATAAAGAATATTCAGCGCCGCCAATCGGTCGCCGTTTCGCAATTCAAGCAATTGATTGTTTGCGGCGCCAACCACTATTTCGGTTTTGAGTGCAAGTCGCGTGATCGTCTGATCGTTGAGCACGCCACCGAGCGCACAAGGCGCAAAAATATCAGCGTCGGTTTGATAAATGTCTTGCACCGCAACTGCTGAAGCGTTGAATTCGCGGACGACGCGCTGAATCTTCGTCGCGTCCACGTCGGTCACCATTAGACCAGCGCCTGCTCTGTGAACATAGGACGCGAGGTGATAGCCAACATTCCCACAGCCTTGAAGCGCAACCGTGTGGCCCTTCAAAGCGTCGGAGCCCCAACGAGCCTTTGCCGCCGCTTGCATGGCGCGAAAAACACCGCGCGCGGTGAAGGGTGAAGGATCGCCGGAGCCCGCGATTAAACCAGCAACGTGTTTCGTCTCTGCTCGCATGAACTCCATATCGCCAGGAGTTGTTCCCACATCCTCTGCAGTGACATATCGACCACCAAATGTTTCGACGAACCTTCCATGCGCGCGAAAGATTGCTTGTCGATCAGTCAATAATTCGTTCTTCAAAATGATCGACTTCCCACCACCGAATGGGATTCCCGCGAGCGCATTCTTGTAAGTCATCCCACGCGCAAGTCGCATCACGTCGTCGATTGCTGCCTGTTCATTTGGATAAGGCCAAAATCTGGTGCCGCCGATTGCAGGGCCCAGACGCGTATTATGGATCGCTATCAACCCGTAATAGCCATTTTCGTCACTGCACGAAGTCAATCGCTCGTATCCGGTGACTGAGAGTTCGCGTATGTTCATATGGGACGTGTTGATCTGGCTCTTTTGAAAAAAAACAAACTTGAAACTGATGGAACTGGTGCTGGTGTGATCATTCCGAATAACGAAATTCACGTTGGTTTGTTTCCGAATAAATGGTTTCTTAACGGAATACCAACCAGGGATCGATTGGTCCTAACCGAACTGCAGTGTGCACACAACCCCACACGCCAATCTCGACTCAAACGAATTTGGGATACTGACCAAGGGCATCAATCACTTTTCACATTCAGGAGCGACTAATGAAATTCATTCTTGCGCTACTTCTCTGCTTTCAGTTTGTAACCATTACTCATGCTCAGAACTGGCCCTCGTTTCGTGGCAACAATGCCTCCGGAGTTGCAGAGAGTGTGAAGACTCCGACTAAGTGGAGCGCGGAGAAGGCACAGAATATTTTTTGGAAGACTCCGATTCCGGGTCTGTCCCACTCAAGTCCGATCGTTTGGGAAAATCGTGTCTTCGTTATTACGGCCATTAGTAGTGACGTAAAAACGGATTTCGTCGCCAAGGACCGCGGTATCGGTCTCGCAGAAGATAGCGTCAAACATACTTGGAAGATTTACTGTCTTGACAAGAAGTCCGGGCAGATAGTTTGGTCGCATACGGCCTACGAAGGTATCCCAAGAGCGAGAAGACATGTGAAGGCGACACAGGCCAACTCGACACCAGCCACTGATGGAAGATATCTGGTAGCGCTTTTCGGATCAGAAGGACTTGATTGCTATGACCTGAATGGGAAACTGATCTGGAAGAAAGATCTGGGAATACTCAATCCCGGCTTATGGGACGACCCAACCTCCTCTTGGGGTCATGCGAGCAGCCCAATAATCTATAAAGATTTGGTGATCGTCCAGGCAGACGGACACAAACAATCATTCATTGCGGCATTTAAGCTAAAAGATGGCACTCAGGTTTGGCGCGTAGACCGAGGCGAAATAACTTCCTGGAGCACGCCTACAATAAACTCCGAATCAAAGCGTCCGGAAATAGTTGCAAATGGTGGACATTTCATTCGGGGTTACGATCCGTTGACAGGGAAAGAACTCTGGCGCTTTGCTGACAACGACACGCAAGTAAAAATGCAGGCGCCTCTCGTGGCTCACGGCCTAATCTACATTACCGGTGGGTATCCTGCCGGACGTCCGATGTACGCGTTTAGACCGGGCGCGATCGGCGATATTTCGCTGAAACCTGGTCAGGAAACGAACGACTTCATCGCCTGGATCTCGAGTAAGGGAAGCCCTTACACACCAACTCCGCTTATCTACGGGGATATCTTTTACGTTTGTGCGGACAACGGGGTGTTGACAGCATATGACGCTAAGGCAGGAACGATGATCTACCAACAGCGACTTCCCAGTTCGTTCAGTGCCTCGCCGGTTGCGGCGGATGGGAAGTTGTATCTCTCGAGTGAGGATGGCGATGTGTTCGTAGTCCGTGCTGGACCGAAGTACGAGTTGCTCGCCACGAACGTTATGGGCCAGCCATTGATGGCTACTCCGGCCATATCTGATGGCTTGCTGATTCTACGAACGAAAGACTTCATCTTTGCGGTGGGCGAACGATAGTTCGACGAGGGCACGCATTCAGTATCCAGAATCGAATGCGGTTTCAGACTCTCTAATCACCCGGCGTAGCCAAAGTGGCTCGTCGAACATCTGCTCAAGACCACGAACAGTTGCATATCTGGGTTCGTCAGCAATTCGCACGGGGAGTTTAGTTCGGTCACGTAAGTAATCATCCAAGCCAGCAGACAGCGCTCCACCACCCGTAAGAATAATTCCACGATCATAAATGTCAGCTGCTACTTCGACAGGAAGCTCAGTGAGAGTCGCAATAACAACTTCCACAATTTTCCGAACCACCTCTTCTGTGACCGGATAAATCTCACCGGCGGTAATCTCAATCGACGCAGGTTGCCCAGAAAGAATATCGCGTCCCCTGATTGTTATCTCATGGGCGAGGTCTACTGGAACTACTGATGAGGCCAGTTCAAGTTTTAGGCCCTCGGCTGAGTGCGCACCGATCAGAAGCCCACGGTGACGACGAACATGATGAATGATCGCAGTGTTAATGTCCGAACTTCCGATTCGCTCAGCGCGCCCATGAATGAATTTGCCGCCAGCGACAATCGCAACATTCGTGGCCGAACCGCCGATGTCTACAACTGCGGCACCGCGGGGATCGTCTGGTCTAACGCCGGCACCAAAAGCAGATGCAAGCCCCTCATCTATCATGCCTACGCGACCAATCCGCGCATACTGGGCCGCGTTGAGCAGAGCCCGCTCTTCAACGGCCGTGACGTCAGAGAAGACACTTATTAACGCTCGACGGCTGAAATGAGAGATGCCACCACGGGCTTTCCGGACGAACTGAGCGAGCATCTCATTTGTTCTTTCGAAGTCCGCGACCACCCCATTGAGCATTGGAGCGATTACACGAACGTCGCGAGTTTCACGGCCGAGCTTTTGTTGCGCTTCAACCCCAACTGCGATCACCTTACCGGTGGTGGAATCGACGGAAACCAGAGATGGTTCATCGACGACCACCCCGCGCCCACGGACAGAGATAATTGTTGAAGCCGAACCCATGTCTATGGCCATGGAATCAGACACGAGGCTTCGCAAAGCATCTAATCCGAGAAACGCAGAGGTCTTCTTCATGAACGACATATATTATGTGACTAGTCGTGACGAAACCTTAGCACTCAGTATCGATCAACTTTGTGTCTAGTTTGTATCAAGCAAACGTACAAACATGAGTCACGGGTAAACGGCCGCTGTGATACCGAGGACTCCGTGACACAAGATCTAAACTGCTAATTGCGTTGGCCGGCGATTTCGTCGCTTAGTTTCTTGACTATCTCTTTTGCCGCAGTTGCATTGGGGAAGTTCGGGTTGAGTTCCAGGGCTTTTTTGTAAGCTTCCAGCGCTGCGGTCTTATCGCCTTTGCGCAGCAGCATCTCGCCAAGGCTGTCGTGCAGGTTGGCTTCCTGTGGATAGAGCGCAATCGCCGTGTTTAGGATCTTAATCGCCTCGTCAACCATTCCAGTGTTTCCCAACTGATATGCCACATTGTTTAGTCCACCCGCACTCGCTTGCCCATTCGGATTCAAGGTCGCCGCCTTCTTCAGCAGTGTTTGAGCTTGAACTGCATCGCCGGTAAGAAGCATGGCCATGCCGTAAGCGAAATTAGCACCAGGTGCTTCTGGATAGAGATCCAGCGAGAGTTTTCCAACCTCCACCGCACGCGGGTAATTCCGATTCAGAACGGCGACTCGCGTAAGGCCTAAGAGCGGTTCAACCAGATTTGGATATACAGATCTGTCCGCAAACGTCTTTCGTAATGTCATGCCGATCTGGTTAAGATCCGAATCCGGCACTAGCCACAACGTTCGGACATACTCTGAGTTAGTCGCGCTCCAGTCCGCGGCGATCGGCGCGATGCTCTTCACGAATGACTCATTCAGTGTCGGTAGCGATGTGTCAGACTTCGTCAGGATCACATAGTCACTAAAGAATGCCGGGCTTCCTTGTGCGAAATACGATTGAAGTTGTGCGGCGCTGCGCTTCTTTGCAAGCTGCTCGGCCATGAACGAACCGACCTTCGTGAGTGCCTGATTGGCTAGCGGGTGGACTCCGTCACGGATCTTCTTCGTAGCGTCCTGCGTATTTGCTGCCAATGCTTCAGCATTGACGTTTGCATTGAAGTAAGCAAACGCTTCCGTGAGTTCCTGTTGGTTCTTTGCCAACGACGATCCGCGCCGCTGGTAACTCGCCAGGCCATAGTTGAACGTACTGTTCATTGCCTCTATTAAAGCCGCCTTCGATTTTTCTGCTGTGTACATTCCAAGGTTTCGCGGCGTACCCGTGATCAATTGGAACAGACGATCGAGATAGACTCCGGGATTGCCGGCCTCGAAGTTCATCCCGATGGCAAATGCGAGCTTCTCTTTCGGAAGCACGTAAAGGAGAGTGGACGTCTCCTGCTGACCACCTGAGTGGACCAGCATGAAGCGGCCCGCCTGCGGCCCCGTATCCCAGCCCATGCTGTAGTTTGTGAGTCGACCTTCACGCGTGCTCATCGAAGTGACTATCTGGGCCATGCTGCTGTCATTCAGCAATTTCCCACTCGCTATCGCAGCTGCATACTTCAACATGTCAGGTATCGTCGAACGCGTGCCACCCCCGCCAAATCGACTGCTGATATCTACAAACTCGGAGTTCTTTACTTGTCCATTAATCAATTGATAGCCGCGGGCACGATTAGGAATAAGATCCAGTGGATCGTCTAAGCGCGTGTCGTTCATGCCGGCAGGTTGCCAGACGTTTTGACGCATGTAGTCGCCGAACGGCATCCCGGACGCTGCTTCGACGATGGCGGCGAGAAGGTTGTAGCCGTAGCTCGAGTAGCTGTACCGGGTACCCGGCTCGGCCACCAAATCGAAATTCTCAAAGATGGCAATCGCTTCGCGGGTGGTCTTTTTCTCTTTGATGTGCAGCTCTTGTGCGGGATTCTTGTAGTGACTGATCCCGCCGAGATGCCCAAGGACTTGGCGGACGGTGATGGGCCACTGCTTCTTGGGAAAGTATGAAACATAGGTTTGCACCTCGGCATCAAGATTGATCTTCCCTTTTTCCACGAGCTGCATGATGGCGACCGCCGTCATCGATTTGGATATTGAAGCGAGGCGGTAAGCAGTTTGTGGAGAAGCCGCAACTCGGTTTTCTACATCTGAATAGCCATATCCCTTGACCCAGACAAGGCCATCTTTCCAGTAGCCGATCGTCAGACCCGGCGTTTTGTCCAGAGCCATCTGCATGCGTGCGAACTCATCGAAACTTTTGAGCTGCACCGGGTACGGACCGCCCTGGTAAGCAGTCGAAGAAGACGCCGTTGTGGGTTCTGCTGGCTTCTGCGCTGCGATTTGTGGGGCGGGCGCAAGAAATTGAAGAGAGAGAATTAGTGCGAGTAGTTGGGCCAACGATTTCATGACGAGTTCCCTTCGAGGTTATGGAGGCGTGTATTCGAAATTTCGGAAGACTCTTGCGCGGGAGACAGGTTTTCATACTACTGTTTGTGCGATGCAAGCAAGGACCTACATGGCACCATAAACAGATTACAGACGTGAAACATCAGTACCGTTGACCAGTATTAACCTGCTTAATCTGTGGATTAGTAAGGTGCCCGAACGGGGCGGCCGGGATGAACGCCAGTTTGCAGTTGGCCTTCTTTAACAACGACAACTCCATTCACCAGAACGTACTTCATGCCTTCAGCGTATTTGGCCGGTTCATCGTAGGTGGATCGATCGATCACATGTTGCGCATCATAGACTACCAGGTCGGCGTCAGCTCCAACACGAATCCTTCCCTTGTTCTTCATCGAAGGAACACGCCGTTCAAGTCGCTGAGCGGGCATGAGCGTCATCTTGCGTAGGGCATCCATCAAGCTTAATACCGCTCGCTCCCGAACGTACTTCCCCAAGACACGTGTGTAAGTGCCGGCTGTTCGAGGGTGTCCCTTTCCCTTCTCTAAAATTCCATCACTTGCAATCATAGTCAGAGGATTCTTAACGGCCGTCTCAACTATCTCCTCTGTCATCGAGAACATAGCAACAAATCCGCCGACTTTCCGATATCTCTCGAAACTCTCTTTCGTCAGTCGTTCACCCGTCGCCGCCCATTGCAAGTCTCTGTAATCGATACCAAACACTTCTTGCCATCCTTCGTTGAAGATTGCTGATTTGATGTCTGTCATCCCGGCAATATAGGGATAACACTCAGTCGTGATATCGAGCTTTCGAGAACGTGCTTCGGCAATCATCTGGAGTAACTTCGGCGTAGCTTTTCCACCAGTGCTTTGAATGTGCACGACATGAAGCGGAGCACCGGTGATTGTGGCAGCTGCGATTACCTCTTCAAGAGCCTGAGTACTGCTCGCAGGTTCCTTCAATCCCGCATTGCGCAGATGGACATGACACGATGCTCCGAACTGTGCGGCAACCCGGAACATCTCTAAGATTTCCCAATGTGAAGCGTGAGGCACATATTGAATGCCAAATCCGACTGCAACAGCACCACGTTGAAGACCGTGCTCGAGTTGCGCTTTCATCTCGGCTATCTCAGCGTCAGTAGCTGCTCTGCGTGCTGCTTCGCCGCTTGGCAGGAACTCGATCGGATCGTGCATCGCAGCCATCCTGGCAGCGAGGTGACCAATGCTGACGCCGTAGTTGATGGTCGCCTTCCCTTCGCGTTCTGCATACCAACCGTCCACATCGCCTGTGCCAACTTCCAACTCCAAGGCCGTCGTTACTCCGTCCATCACTTTGAATCGGTAATTTTCTTCGTTCTGCCCATGTTGATGAAGGTCGATGAAACCGGGTGACACGATGAGCCCTTTAGCGTCGATCATTGTGCGACCACTCAGCCGATTCGCAGTGACTGCTTTGATGGTCCCCGCTGAGACACCTACGTTCCGCACCGCATCGAGTCCCGATTCGGGATCGATGACGCGTCCATTCACAATAACAATGTCGTAAATCTCTCTCGGGTTAGAAAAAGAGGATGACGGCACGATGAGGCTGGCGAACAAGCAGCAGATGATAAGGCCTTTGCCCGTTATGTTTTTTACTTTGGCTTTAGTCATCTGTTCTTTTATGTGGTGACCTGCGTGTTCTTTCTTCTCTGTGCCTTCTCTGTGACTCCGTGCCTCTGTGGTTTTCTTGTGACTTGAGAGTCATTCAACACTAAAGAAAACCACAGAGGCACAGAGACACAGAGGACGCTCAGAGAAGGGAAAGTTTTTCAATTCTTCCTTCCGCAGATAGCTGATCCAACGGCAAGCGGCGTCGATTGTAGCAGTAGAGTTGTCAGTGCCTGTGATACTTTCTTTCGACGTTGTAACAGTTCACTCCAGTACTCTCGCTGAATGATGGCAATACAACCTGCGCGTGACTTCGCTCTCGTTCGTGGCCTTGGTCCAGTCGCAACTACTGCGATTGTCGTCGGAAACGTCATAGGGACAGGCGTCTTCTTAAAGTCACGAGTGATGACGTGCAATGTTGGGACGCCAAGTCGCGTAATCGCAGTTTGGGTTGTAGCTGGACTGCTCTCGCTTGCCGGCGCTCTGACTTACGCTGAACTGGCAGCGATGTGGCCCCGCGCTGGCGGAGAATATGTCTTTATTCGGAATGCGTACAACTCGCGCTTGGCGTTCCTATATGGCTGGATGCGTTTTTTTGCCTCAGGTGCCGGTTCACTCGCAGCGCTGGCCGTCGGCTTCGCAATCTTCTTGAACGTATTGCTAACGGGAGCACTCGACATCACCTATTTCAATTTCAATTTGCCAGGCTATGGCGTCCCGTTTGGAAGACTTCAGCTCGTAGCCCTAAGTGCTATCGCAATCGTGACGCTGCTGAACTGCGCGTCAGTGTCCGTGGGCGGTAAATTCGCAACCGCGCTGACAACGGTTAAGGTTGGGAGCATTGTGATGCTCGGTGTTGGAGCATTGTTCTTCGCTCGCGGCAGTTGGACCAATTTTCTGTTAGTAGACAACGGAGGTTTATGTGAAGGAGTGGCGGGCGCTGCGCGCGGAGGCAGTGCTGGTTTCGCCGCTGCGATGTTAGGAGCTTTGTGGGCCTACAACGGTTGGAACGAGATGACCTTCGTCTCGGGTGAAGTAAAGAGTCCAAAACGAAACATTCCGCTAGCCCTCATCAGCGGCATGGCCATCTGCATGGCGCTTTACGTCTTTGTGAATACAACTTACTTCTATGTTCTAACGCCAACTCAAGTCGCAAGTGTTCCGGCCACTTCATCAGTTGCAGCCGTCGTTGCTGAAAGTTTTCTTGGCGCAATTGCTGTCAGTCTCATTGCAGCGGCGATGATGAGTTCAACTTTCGGTGCGCTCCACATTTCGACTTTGGCGAATTCGCGAATACCGTTCGCTATGGCTAATGATGGTCTGTTTCCCAAGACTCTTGCGCGCGTTTCTGAACGCACTCACGTTCCTGTACGCGCGCTAGTCGTCCAGGGTGTTTGGGCCAGCGTGCTCGCGCTCTCCGGTTCATACGACACACTGACTGATTACGTCATCTTCGTGAACTGGATTTTCTTTGGGTTGGTTGTTGTGTCGGTCTTCTTAATTCGGCGCCGTCTGCCTGAAGTCGAACCGAGTTACCGCGCGTGGGGTTATCCTGTGGTGCCTTTGCTGTTCCTCGTAACAACTGCCTGGTTACTCATCAGTACGCTGATAATATCGCCCGTTCGATCGGTTATCGGTCTTGGCCTCGTTGTGCTCGGGCTTCCTGTCTACCACGTTATGTCACGCTCAAATAGGGCCAAGGTCCATACCGGAACTCAGTAGCGCGGGTCGTACCATTGCCAATTGTCGATTTCCAATTGCCAATTGGTCGCTAACGTGACGCACAAATTGGCAATAGGCAATTGGCAATCGGCAATGATATTCATACATGGCCTAAACCTTTCTTGTCCTCATCGCGCACTGCGGTTACGAGCAGAGGCCGGATATGAACGAATCCACCAACTGCGGTTGGTGGTATTTGCTGGCTGGGTTATGTTGCTCGTTCGTTTAGGCCGGGTATGAAGAAACCACCGACTGCGGTCGGTGGTATTTCCGATTTGAGGCAAAGCCGATAGAGAGTGCTAAGTCGGCGCCACATGTTTGAGTGGTTAAAGGCACATTACCGACCACATCCAATCGTCAATCGACAATCGGCAATTTGCAATGACTTGTTATTGAACCTTTCCTCGACCGGCGACTTCCCAAACTGTCTCAACCTGCTCGCCTCTCACACCATAGATCCGATTGTGCATGTTCACAGTGCTACAGATATGATTTGGAATGATTGTAAGCCGCTCCCCAACGCGATATCTGTGCAGCGACTGGTTAATGTTCAAATGACCATGCTCTTCAGATAAATGGTCTAGCTCTGCCTCGGGATCCGCTTTGATCATGCCGTAGCCTCTTCCATCACCTGCCAGATACCGATCGGACGAAAATGTTTTTGACCCTGCATCAATTATTGCTCGACCCGAGACACTTGTGCTGACTACAGTCGTTATAACCGAGAGCGCACAATCTTCGACCCGTGCGATGCCAATGCCCACCATATTGCGATCATTAAAGATGTACATCCCCGGTCGTATTTCATTAACTCCACGGAACAAGTGTCCCTCGCGCGCGGTCGGAGTCGATCCTCCGCTCACAGTTGATAGAGGCACGCCGGCCTGTTCGAATTTCGTAATTGCACGAGTAAGCAAATCATTTACACCAACCAGCATTTCGGCGCGCTCGTTTGGTCCGACTAAAAAATGACCAGGGAAAAACATCAAACCCTCGAAATCTAAGCTCGGCAGGTCGGAAATCTTTTGAGCGAGAACCAATAGTTCATCTTCGTTTGCGAGACCGCAACGACGGAAACCGATATCAAGCTCCACCAGGACACCAACACGCACATCTCTCTTGTTCGCCTCGTTTGAGATTGCTCGAGCTACTTCTTCAGAATCGAGCGCCACGGTGATGTTGGCCCGCCCCGCCAGTTCGGCGAGTTTCTCAGCTTTCCCTCTGCCAAAAATCGGATACGCAATGAGAATGTCAGTGATTCCTGCATCGAGCATCACGTCCGCTTCTCCGATTTTTGCAACAGTGATCCCACGCGCACCATGTGCTATTTGGCGTTTCGCTAATTCAGGGATTTTGTGCGATTTCGTGTGTGGTCGGAGTCTGAGATTTTTGCTGCGGGAATAATCAGCCATGCGCGACAGGTTTCGCTCCATCACGTCCAAGTCAACGACAATGGCAGGTGTCTCTAAATCAGAGATGAGCAAGAGAATCTCCTGAAAGTTATCGAGTCAGATTAGACCAGACTTGACGGTCACGCGCTATCACATGCGTGGCCAACTCCCCGAGAATATGGTTGCAGGACTGTTCCTAAGATATGTTTCTGAATTGCTTTTTTGTGGAGGAATGTCGTGCGGATTGTCTGCACGATCTGACTCTGGTATAAAAATAGTAAGTTCAAAAGGGGAGTAGATCGCCCATCTCATTGGGAGCCAGTGAGTCGTCAGCACGGCGCACTTTGCGCCCGGCTTACCGGGGAGAGTTCAAACCACTCAATGATCAAGACCTTTTGCCGCGTGAGGCGCGCAAAAGGTCTTTTTGCGCTAGCGCCGGATCAGCGTTCGCAAACGAAGGGAGCATTGAGCCATGGTTGAACTTTTCCCGTTCTCCGAATACTGGTGGTTCTACATAGGGTTTGTCGGGCTTGTACTCCTCCTACTCGCCCTCGACCTCGGAGTCTTTCATCGGAAAGCCCACACTGTAAGTTTCCGCGAGGCTGCAATTTGGACCGCCGTCTGGATCACTCTCGCGTTACTCTTCAATCTGCTGCTGTATCAATATGCGCTTTGGAAGTTTCCGCACGACACCCGATTGATGGCGGTTCCAGGTTTTGATCCACAGGCCGCTGCGTGGCGGGTATCGTTGGAATACTTGACTGGATACCTCATCGAAAAAGCACTCTCCGTCGACAACATCTTCGTATTCGTGATGGTCTTTAGTTACTTTGCGATTCCTGCGAAGTACCAACATCGCGTTCTCTTCTACGGCATTCTCGGAGCCCTTGTCTTCCGCGCCATCTTCGTCGCACTTGGTGCGGCTTTGATGAAGTATCACTGGGTTGTTCTTGCCTTCGGCGTCTTTCTGATCTTCACAGGCTTCAAGATCTTCTTTGCTAAACAAAACGCTGTAGACCCAGAAAAGAATTTATTACTTCGACTGCTACGACGAGTTCTGCCGGTTACGCATGAATTACGAGGCCCCGATTTCTTCACGCGTGTTCACGACCGACTCTACGCTACGCCTTTACTGGTTGGGCTAGTGTTTCTCGAAGGCACAGACATCGTGTTCGCCGTGGACTCAGTGCCAGCCATATTCGCGATAACTAGTGAACCACTCATCGTGTTTACCTCGAACATTTTCGCAGTGCTCGGATTGCGAGCGCTCTATTTCATGCTCGCCGGAGCGGTAGATAAATTCCATCTACTTCAATATGGGCTTGGCGTAGTACTTATTTTTGTCGGACTGAAGATGGTGTGGCTCAACGATCTGTATGGCGGGAAGTTTCCGATTACGGTTTCATTGGGAGTCATTGCTCTGGTGCTCGCAATGTCTGTCGCGTTATCGCTTCTTTTTCCAAGGCGCGAGGCCGAAAAATCAAAGGATAGTTTGCTTTTTCCCGCTTCTGGCGATCCATCGGATGGCAAAGGGATAAAAGATCGATCCACGCCACATGAGACGCGCTTTTCACTCGTGACCAAGAAAATTAGAACGTTTACTGGGCCGAATAATCACGGATCGGGGAAGCTGAATGCTAGAACTCCACTCAACCATGCAAGTCGAACTGCGACATTGTCGATGCACCCCTCTACCAGTGCAGAGTTCGGGTTGTCTCGTGGAACCATTCGTTTCCTACGGCGGGTGCTGGCTGGGTATCTGGTTCTGATGGGTCTTGCTCTTCTTCTGGCTGCAGTGGTTTAACGAGGTCGTCGCTTACTTTGCGTAATGCACGGTTTCATGATTCAAGCTTTTGCAATAAATCTCCTCATCGCGCACTGCGGTTACGAGCGGAGGCCGGATATGAAACGAATCCACCAACTGCGGTTGGTGGTATTTGCTGGCTGGCTTATCCTGCTCGTTCGTTTTAGGCCAGGTGTGAAGAAACCACCGAGTGCGGTCGGCGGTATTTCCGATTTTGAGGCACAGCCATCTACGACATTAATCCGGAGGATATTAATGCAACTGTTCCCTGCCCCTCGTAGGCGCCGACCACTTGTTCTCTTGATAATGATCAGCGCGGCGATACTCATAACTGCGTTGTTCTTTTCACAGCCACAACACGCGTTAATTCTCTCATCAAAGTCTCAGCCAGCAATTCGCCGTTCGCAGACCAACTCGTTCAATGTGGAACAGATCAAAGGTTATCCGTTTCCAAACGAACTGACTGCGTCTGCCTCGGGCTCCCGGATCGCATGGACTTTTAACGAGCGAGGCGCGCGTAACATTTGGGTGGCAGAAGGACCTGAGTTCAAGGCGCGGCGTTTGACAAAGTACGACACCGATGACGGGCAGGAACTGACAACTATTTTGATCTCCCACGACGGCAAGTACGTGGTCTACGTTCGTGGCGGAGATCATGGCTCAAACTTCGATAGTTCGGTTGGCGTTAACCCCGCAATGACGGCAACCCAGATGAAGGTTCAGATCTGGAGTGTTCCGTTTGGCGGAGGCGAGCCGAAGCTCTTGGGTGAAGGCGACGAACCAACAATCTCACCAAAGAGCGACAAAGTAGCCTTTGTAACGGATCGCGGTATTTGGTCGGCACCGCTCGACGGCTCGACAGCGGCCAAACGGTTCTTCTATGCGCGCGGAGATTATGGCGCGGCCGAGTGGTCACCCGACGGCTCAAAGCTGGCCTTTGTTTCTAACCGCGGCGACCATTCTTTCATTGGTATCTACACAGACGACTCGATGCCGATTGTCTACCTTGCGCCGTCAACTTCGCGTGACTCGAACCCACGCTGGTCACCTGATGGAAAGCGAATAGTTTTTGTGCGACGACCAGGAAGCGGTGGCGCTCCCGAACCAGTTCTCGAACAACGCCCGCAGGCTTGGGCCATCTGGACAGCTGACGCTACAAACGGCGAAGGACAGCAACTGTGGAAAAGTCCGTTTACACTGCGCGGCTCTCCACCAAACACTCAGGGAGGAACAAACCTGCACTGGGCTGCCGCTGGTCGCATCGTGTTTCTCTCTTACGTCGACGGTTGGCCTCATCTCTACTCAATTTCAGAAAATGGCGGCGAGCCTTTGTTGCTTACGCCTGGCAACTACATGGCCGAGTACATCTCGATCAGCAATGATCTCCGGTACCTGGTCTTTGCTGGAAACGCAGGAACTGACGCTGACGACATCGATCGCCGTCACATCGTGAAGGTTCCGGTCGACCGAGCGGAACCTGTCGTCATGACTCCTGGCAAAGGACTCGAGTGGACACCTTTTGTCACGGGCGATGGCAGATACATCGCGTACATCAGCGCGACCGCGCAACGTCCACCGCTGCCGACCATAATGGCAGCGGACGGCGGTCAAGCAACGACGATCGCAGAAGATCGCATTCCCAGTGATTTCCCAGCAGCTCAACTC
Source organism: Acidobacteriota bacterium (assembly GCA_046726395.1). GTDB lineage: Bacteria > Acidobacteriota > Blastocatellia > Pyrinomonadales > Pyrinomonadaceae > PSRF01. Next base: position 3,103 of record JBKPAL010000236.1, on the reverse strand, counting down.
GTGGTCCCGAAGAAGGTGGTCTACAAAGCGCCCGATGGAGTTGAGGTCCACGGGCAGTTGTTCGAAGCCAAACAAGACGGTGCGAAGAAACCGGCGATTATTTACGTTCACGGTGGACCACCGCGGCAGATGCTTCTCGGGTGGCACTATTCCGACTATTACACCAACGCATACGCACTGAACCAATATCTTGCCAGCCGCGGTTATCTGGTCTTGTCGGTTAACTATCGATTGGGCATCGGCTACGGCTACGATTTTCATCGTCCTACTAACGCAGGCGTACAGGGCGCGTCTGAATACCAGGATGTAAAAGCTGCCGCTGAGTATTTGCAGGGGTTGCCGCAGATCGATCCTAAGCGAATCGGGATCTACGGTGGTTCTTATGGTGGGTTTCTGACGGCATTAGCGTTGGCCCGCGACTCAAACTTATTCGCAGCAGGAGTTGACATACACGGTGTGCACAATTGGACCGCCGAACGGGCGGCACCGCTGCTGGAGAATCGTTATGAGAAAGTTCCGGACCTTCAGCGTGCGCTCGATGTTGCCTGGCAATCGTCACCAGTCTCTGCGATCGAAACTTGGAAATCGCCGGTGTTGTTGATTCATGGTGACGATGATCGCAACGTCCGTTTCAGTCAAACCACTGACTTAGTCAGGCGGTTGGAAAAGGCGGGAGTGCGGTATGAGGAGTTAGTGATACCTGACGACACTCATCACTTCATGCGCCACGCGAATCTCGTGAAGGTTGACTCCGCAGTTGCGGCTTTCTTTGATCGTGTGTTTGGGATGAACCGCTAACACAGAATCGGGAGCGGTAGCGACCGGATGCTACGCTCAACGTACAGCGATGAGTGTGGCATCCGGTCGCTACCGCTCCCGGTTCTGTATTGCTGAGTTGCTCCAATCATACTTGCGACTCTTTGTGCGAGTCCGGTTGAAACTGCGGTCGCTACGGTTCCCGTACTGACCTCGCCGCTTAATGTTCCTTTTTAGCTTTAACCACAATCGGAATGTTACGGTCTGCGTCTTTCCAGACGAGGGATCATCGTTTCAAGTCAGCATTCCAATTAGCCACCACGGTGATAGGAGTTGCACTGATTTCTTCGGGCGGTGTGATAATCAAAAAGCGTTGGCCATCTCCTGAAACATCATAGACATTCCGCGGATTCGGGTAACCAGAGACATTCGTCTGAAATAGAACTTTCGGAACTCCTACCTCCAAGACGGAGCCTTCTAATTTCACGTCGGCGACCATCAACTTTCTGTCGGGTGCTATAAAGAAAATCTCCTTTCCATCGCGCCGCCAGCGTGGCTGAGCACCGCCATTTGTGGAAACGACCCACTTCCCCCCGGACACTGGAAACGTTTGCACGTACACCTCTGGCCTGCCAGATTCGTCTGAACTGTAAGCAACAAAATGACCATCTGGAGAGAACCTCGGGTGATCTTCGTTGAACGTGGACTGCAAGTAAAAGAAAGGCTTTTGGTCGCCGGTCAGCGGCAACACCCATAAATCAGATTTCGACTTCTGACTAAGATTGGTGCCAATAATGAAGCGGCCATCTTTCGACCAGTCGCCGGGCCATTTCCGCTCCGTGCTCTTCAATAGCAATTCCTCATTACCACCGCCGCTTGCCGATTTCTGGAAGAGGTTTCCGGCCCCTTCCCGATCTGAAACATAGACAATGCGACTACCATCTGGTGACCAAATGGGAAGGAAATCTTCGGAAGGGTCGAAAGTAAAACGGGTCGGAGTACCATGAGCAATATCCAGCACCCAGACGTCGCGAGCGCCGCTTTGTGGATCTGACTTGGCCACAGCGACTCGCTTTTCATCAGGTGAGAGGAACAGGTTGAAGTATTCACCCGGTGGCCCCACCGAGCTCAGACGTTTTCCATCTCTGTCGAATAACGCTGGTTGTCCACCGGCGAGGCTGCCGCTCATGTAAATGAGCGTCCCGTTTTCAGAGACTGAAAAGTTTGCGTTGCCCAAGACTGCATTGAAGCCTACCTGTTCCGCCAGGGGAAATGGCTCACCGGTCACTTGCAGCCTGTTCGCGTCGAAAGCCTGGGCCATCAGTGTCCGATCGCGGAGAAACAACATGTAACCAGGAGGGGTGTAAGCGGCCTTCGCTCTGGTGCTGAGAACTACTTTAGTTTCTTTCGAATCAAGAGCACCGACACAAATCGCTGTGTTTTCGACTCGAGTACTTTGAGCCAGGTACAGAAAGTGTTTGCCGTCCGGAAGAAACTGAGGGTATTTATGAGAAACCTCCATTCGCGATTCATCGAGAGTCGTCATTGGTGTCGGGACGCCGCCCGCTGCGGATACGCGATATAAAAAGGTAGCGGTGTCGGGTGCAAAGATGATAACCCCGTCACTATTCCATGCACCGCCGGCACCGATACCCGTGTCGCAAAGGGTTTGAGCGGGGCCGCCCGCAATGTCGAGTCGCTTGAGCTTACCGTCCGCGAAGAAGGCTATGGAGCGGCTGTCAGGAGACCAGAATGGAAATGTGGCGCCGTCGGTTCCGGATAAGGGCTGCATCGTCAACGAATCCAACGAGCGAACCCAGAGGAGAGCTTTTCCAGAGGAATCTCGAGCGCTGATCGCAACGCGAAGCCCATCTGGTGAGATCAAGGAACTGGTAAAGGATGTCTGCTCAGTCGGAGTGATAAAAAACCGCATTGTGCGTGCTTGTTGTGGAGCACGGCGAGAATTGAAAAACACCAGCCCAAGCACAGCGATTAACAGGAGGGCAGTAGCCGCAATCCATATCAAACGCTCGCGACTGCGCGACCAAATAGCCGGCATCGGCGCCGAGATTGTCTTATCAAAGCTTGACGTACTTCCTGAAAGAGCATTTAGCGCAAAACCTAGATCGCTCGCCGAGTGAAATCGCTCTTCGGGATTCTTCTCCAAACAATGGTTAACCAACCGCTCCAATGCTGGAGAGATTCGTTGATTAGTTTCTGATAGCTCAGGAGGATCTTCTCTTAAGATCGCGCTCATCGTTTCGGCAGCTGATTCACCATGAAAAGCGCGTTTACCGGAAAGCATCTCATAGAGAATCGCTCCAAACGAGAAAATATCTGAACGCTG
>JBKPAL010000235.1:0-6792 GCA_046726395.1 Acidobacteriota bacterium | reverse complement strand
AGTACCATCCGTTGCCCGCAGTACTAAGCAGCAGTTATGCTAACTGCCGTGTCTAAAACCATTAGTTCAAAACAATCTCTCCTGCGGTCCCTGCCTTCGGTGGACCAACTCCTAAGGACATTCTACGCAAGTTGCGCCGGTGGGTTAGGTGCGGAGCGTCTGAAGGGCTTCGCCCGACATGTGATCGATGAGATGCGCGTAGAGCTTCAAGGGCGAACTTCTGAAGACAGCCGAAGTACTTCGTCAGACGACCTTCTCGTCGAAGCCGTTCACCGGCTGCAAGTTCTATGTGAATCAGATTCGCGTTCTGCTTTGCGTCGAGTTATTAACGCAACGGGAGTGATTCTTCACACTAACCTGGGACGAGCACCCTTATCGGAGGATGCCAGAAGGGCGGTAGCAGAAGCTGCCGGTTACTGCACTCTCGAATATGACGTTTTGACTGGTTCAAGAGGACACCGTGGCGGACGCGTCGAGCAACTATTGATACAACTCACCGCAGCGGAGGACGCTCTTGTCGTTAACAACTGCGCATCCGCAGCATTGTTGATTCTGACCGCTTTCGCACGCGATGGAGAGACGATTGTTTCCCGTGGCGAACTTGTCGAAATAGGTGGTGATTTTCGGGTACCGGATGTTCTAGCTAATTCCGGCACAAAGATGATTGAAGTCGGGACTACGAATCGCACAAAACTCCAAGACTACAATCGCGCAATCAATGAGAAAACTCGTCTCATCATGCGCATTCATCCTTCGAACTATCGAATCATTGGCTTCACTGCGTCGCCTTCATTGGCGGAACTTGCCTCGCTCGCCCACAACGCAAACCTACCGCTTTATGAGGATGCCGGGTCAGGTGTTCTCGACGATCTCAGCGAATTTGGTCTGCGGGACGAACCGATCATCAGTGAATCGGTGCTTGCTGGAGCGGATGTAGTTTCCTTCAGTGGAGACAAACTGCTTGGTTCAGCACAAGCAGGAATCATCGTTGGAAAAGCTGAGATTGTCGGTCGTCTCCGGCAACACTCACTTTACCGGGCATTACGTGCTGACAAGTTGCGGCTCGCCGCGCTCGAAGCGACGCTTGAGGCGCATTCTCGAGGTACTGCGACAGTTGAGATTCCTACGCTGCGGATGTTGGCTTCGAGTGTTGACGAAATCAAAGTCCGCGCTTTAGGAATCATCGACTCGCTCCGTTCAAATCAAAAACTCAAGTTAGACCTCCTCGCGGGAGAATCAGCTGTCGGAGGCGGATCTGGACCGAACACGCATCCCTCGACCATGCTCATATCACTGGAACATACGGAGCTATCTGCGAACGATACTGAATCGCGGCTCCGGAACTATTCACCACCCATCATCGGCCGCATTACCGACGACAAGGTCTTGTTAGACCTGCGAACGGTGGATCCCAGCGAAGACGCAGACCTGATACGTGGCCTCGAGTCAGTCTTCGCCAACTAAATACCCTTACTCGATTTTATTTATTGTTCCGCGGCAGGAGTCCGCGCCGCAGCTGCATCGCTTCTTATCTGAATGAAGGGTCGATTCGTAATCGATCGTGATCTCTTCACCAGGCTTAATGTCACGCAGTGCCAGAAAGAGGATGTGGTCATAGATGATCTTCATGTAGGCGTTGGGTTCGCAAGAATGATTTATGTAGTGAGTACCATTCCCTCCCTTACTTCCATCAAGACTCCATCTATCATTGATCGCACAAATACGGAGTTTGCGTCTACTCGCTCGCCGATTAGCTTCAGCGTTAGAAATTCTTTCACCTTCGTACTCTGCTATTTTTTTCCCCCTTAAAAAAAGCGTGCATGAGAAACAGCCTTTGCCTTCGATAGGCGAGTCGCGAATTTCCAAACCGGGAGCGAGTTTGAGCTTCATCGTCTTGAAAGGAATGCATCATACCCCATCGTTCTAAGAGTTACGCGTAAGAAAAAGGGGCCGGCAGTTGTGAAAACTGGCGGCCCACTTTTAACTAAAACGATCTTCGCTACTTCAATTTAAAGCTACGAGCAATAACATCCGTTTGATTGCGAATGCGAGCTAGTTTGTCTCTCAATCCTGAAAACCGCAGAGCATAAATTGTGCGATTGTCGATTTGAAGGTAATAGATTCTTCCCATCATTGCCTTTCCTGTACGCACGAATTCATAAGAAGAGGTCACTCCTTCGTAGCGTCCCGAAAAATTCTCTTCTTTGCCTTCTACGAACCCGGGCAAAAATCTCAGCTTTTGATCCTGATCACGTCGAGCCAGCTCGGACAGAGTGGTTCCAGCCTCAACAACCTCTTTGCGAATCTGCAAGTAACCATCTAAGCGGTCGCCGTAAACGAACTCGCTGTGTTCGTGGGCCGCATCGGGCTCGCTGATGACTCGCCAGGTCGCCGACGGAAGCTCAAGCGTGTAATCAACTTTGTCGCTCGAATAGACCACCTGCGCTTGGGTTACTGAGAATGCAGCACTAATAAGGAAAAGGGCTAGGGCAAATCGTCGCATGCGAAAACTCCGTTCACTCAATAAAACCGAATCAGTTGATGCGAATTCATTAATGATTGTTGTCTACTTCAATGAGACAGCTAAAGTTTCCCGCTGAATGTTTACGAGAGTTTTGATGCCGCGAGCAGCCAAAGCAAGTAACTCATCTAACTGAGTCTGACTGAAGGGCTGCCTCTCAGCTGTTCCCTGCACCTCGATGAAGCGACCATCGCCGGTGCAGATAACATTCATATCGACTTCCGCACGAGAATCTTCGTCGTATTTCAGATCAAGCATCGGTACGTTGCCTACAATACCAACACTGATCGCGGCGACTTCACCGGTCAACAAGGTCCGCGAAATCTTATTAGTTTTTAGCAACTTCTCGTTCGCGAGTGCTAGAGCAACGTAGGCTCCCGTGATTGCTGCTGTGCGCGTACCACCGTCTGCCTGAAGAACGTCACAGTCCAGAGTGATGGTCCTTTCGCCCAAAACAGTCGTGTCAGACACCGCTCTCAAACTACGTCCGATCAAGCGCTGGATTTCGTGCGTTCGACCTGAAGCGCCACCTCTACCAGTTTCCCGGGGAGTTCGTTGCTGAGTAGCGCGTGGCAGCATCGCATACTCGGCCGTCACCCATCCCTGTCCTTTATTACGTAAGAACGGAGGCACTCGCTCGTCCACAGACGCTGAGCAAATGACGCGAGTCTGGCCCATCTCAATTAAGACCGATCCTTCAGCGTACGGGACATAATCCGGTGATAACCTGACTGCGCGCAGTTCGTCAGCAGCCCGACCGTCAGTGCGTTCTAAGCTCATCGTGCCCCCAAACTTCGACCGCCTCTAGAATCGACGGCGCTGTTCCCAGAAACCTTTCAGCCACACGCCGGAACCTCTCGGCAGCATCCGTGACGTAGAAATGATCCAGATCGTCGCAGAGTTCGCGCTCACGGTCGGGAGAGTGTCTCCTCTTGTTAGACAACTTTGACGCCACGAGAACTGAAGCTACTTCATTCGCAGCAGCTTCACCTGAATCGATCAGCGGTATCTCTTCACCCACTGTCTCACCAATCACGCCGCGCAAGATTGGATAGTGTGTACAACCAAGTACCAGAGCTCCGATATCACTTGCCGGTAGATCGCCCAAATACTGATGAGCCACCGCTCGCGCAACATCTGTGTTGGCCCATCCTTCTTCGGCAAGTGATACAAACAACGGGCACGAGCGTTCAATTACCATAACATTCGGAACGATCCGACTGATTGCATTTACGTAAGCCCTGCTTTGAACAGTCGCCTCAGTCGCTATTACGCCGATAGCCTTTTCACCGGCAGCCTGTACTGCAGCCTTCGCGCCAGGCTCGATCATACCGACGACTTGAACGTTAACGGCATCGCGAATGGCCGGTAAAGCCAGTGCCGACGCCGTATTGCACGCTACAACCAACAGCTTAATACCATGACTCTCAAGAAACTTCGCATTCTCAGTAGCGTAGCGCTCGACCGTTGCTAACGACTTGGTCCCGTATGGAACGCGGGCGGTGTCGCCGAGATAAACAAAGTGTTCGTCGGGGAGTCGTTCGTGCAGAGCTCGGTAGACCGTGAGCCCTCCAACGCCGCTATCAAAAATTCCGATGGGAAGATTCGGATTTGGAGTTGTGAATTGCGGATTGCGAATCGCGGATTCCAAGACTTAGTTGTCGCTCACCGGATTTCAAATTCACAATTCGAAATCCGAAATCCGAAATTCAAAGGATGGTGGAGGCGCCGAGATTTGAACTCGGATCCAAGAGCCAACGTCGAAGAACTCTACATGCTTAGTCACTTCTCTTTTGACCAGATAGGCTGGTCAAGATTTGCTCCGCACGAGTCAGTGAAGTGACAAGACCTCGCACGGTAGCTAGTCCGACTTTATCTCGCCTACTCCCACGGACCGAAAGAGCAGGCCAGCTCATCTAGGTGACATCTCACTCCGCGCGCATGAGCAACTTGCGGCGAGACGCTCGGTGCCTAATTAGGCAGCGAGAGCCAATTCATTGTTATTGGCAGTTGTTTTTTCCCTACGCGTTTTAACGAGCTGCATAGAGTAGCCCGGCATGACATCCGGTCAATCGTTCAGGTTCCTGTCGAAGCCTGTCGCCCCCGTTTGCAGTCGAGATTATAACAGAGCATGCGTTATAATCCCCATCAGCAGTATGACTCTCCAGATCGCTAATTCAATCAGCTGCGAGCAAAATCAACATCAAATCGTCCAATCTCGAAGAGGTCAACTTTAGATGGCTAAAGACGGTCGAACGTTTTCTCCTCGCGCTGTCCTGAATGCCCCGCCAGCTCAGCGACAACACATATTGCGTAGGCTGTGGTTACCAATTGTTCTGCTCCTGGCCCTCGCAGCCGGAGGCTTAACCGGGATCATCGCGGCGTATGAACTCAACTACTCTCGGGCAGCGAATGAGGTGGCAGCGCTTGCGACTTATAGGCCTAGTGTGGTCACGCGAGTGTACGCAGACGACAACCAAACGGTCATTGGAGAGTTCGCTCTGGAAAAGAGAATCCCTCTTAAATATGAAGAGATTCCTCCAGTCTTAAAGAATGCCATTCTCGCGGTTGAAGACGCGCGTTTCTATGATCACATCGGTATCGATCCCATTCGTATCATCGGCGCTGGTTGGAAGACATTAACGACGGAGAAAGTCGAAGGTGGATCAACGCTGACGCAGCAACTCGCGAAGAACCTTTTCCTCTCGCGAGAGCAGACGCTGAAACGAAAAGTCAACGAGTGGGCCCTTGCTCTTCAAATCGAGCGCTACTACACCAAGAACCAAATCATGGAGCTCTACGCAAACCATATGTTTTTGGGTGCGAACGCCTATGGAATGGAGGCCGGTGCCGAAACTTATTTCGGAAAGGAAGCGAAAGATCTGACGATTGGCGAGGCGGCGTTGCTTGCCGGTATTCCAAAAGCGCCCAGCGAGTATTCACCCACTGTCTCTCCAGCCAAGGCTAAAGAGCGACGAGACCTCGTTCTCGATCTCATGGCGAAAAATGGTTTCGCTACTGAAGCTGAAGTTGACGCAGAAAAAGCCAAGCCAATACAACTCGCCGACACTGCTTACTACCAATCGCAACTGAAATCCACACCGTTTGATTATCCCGTCGAGCACATCAGACAAGAGCTCGAGGACAAATACACAACTCGCGTGGCCCAAGGTGGTCTGTCTGTGTACACGAGCATCAACGTCGAGGCGCAGAAGAGAGCTTACGAAGTAGTGCGTTCTGGATTGCGCCGATACGACCGGAGTCATACAAGTTGGCGTTCGAGTTACTCGATGATTCCCACGTCAACGAACAACATCAACGTGCCGCCCACGCCACAAGAGTTAGCAAACTATAAGCATCCAGATTGGTATGGTAACGATTACCAGACGGGTCGCTTCTTGATGGGCATGGTCACGAAGGTTGACCGTACCAAGAACGAGGCCAACGTTCGATTTGGAAACTACACGGCCACGGTTACTGTCGCTGATATGGGCTGGGGAAAACGTTCTCCGGCAACCGAATTTAAGTCGGGCTATTTGGCCGAGTTTGAAATCAAAGAAGTAGACGACAAGACGCGCCGACTCAAAGTTGAATTGTCACAAGTGCCGGGAGTGCAGGGCGCGATGATGACTCTCAATGCAAAGACCGGAGAGATCATCACGATGGTTGGCGGTTACGACTTCTACACGAACAAGTTCAATAACGCGACCCAGGCTTATCGACAAACCGGTTCATGCTTCAAGCCCTTCATCTATACCGCAGCTGTTGAATGGGGAATGACGCCCGACACTGTAGTGAGTGGCGCTCCAATCAGCATCGGCGATTGGCGGCCACATAACTATGACGGTTCGCTGGGTAATGGTGATCTGCCACTGAAGACTGCGCTGGCGAAGTCGATGAACGTTCCTGCTGTTCATTTGTTGCAGACTGTCGGGATTCAAACAGGCGCGCAGATGGTGAGAAGGTTTGGAGTCAAAGTACCTATGGCGCCTTATCTTCCTTCAGCTCTCGGCGCAACAGAGGTTCCTTTGGACCAGATGGTCTCAGCATACTCAGTGTTCCCGAACAAAGGCATTCGGGTTGAACCTCATCTGATCCGGAGAGTGTTGGATCGAGATGGCGCAACCCTTGAGGAATGGGAAAAGACTACGTACAAGGTTGTAAATGAGTATGTGGCGCTAACCATGGTTTCAATGATGCGCGGCGTGGTCCAAGCAGGTACTGCAACTGCCGCACAGTCATTGGGAGTACCGCTCGCAGGAAAGACAGGT
>JBKPAL010000234.1:0-15114 GCA_046726395.1 Acidobacteriota bacterium | reverse complement strand
AACTATGTCGGAGTAACTGATGCAGCTTGGAACAATCCTGGGAAGGGTAAAGAGATTGCAATGGCGCAGATCGGCAAGGGCGCGGATGTTCTTTTTACGGCCGCCGGCAATTCTGGATTGGGTGCTTTCGATGCTGTCGAGCAACAGGGCAAGAAGGACGGACGGGCGACACACTTTGTGATCGGAGTCGATTCAAACCAGAACATGGTTAAGCCTGGATTTGTTCTGACCAGCATGGTGAAGCGAGTGGACAACGCTGTCTATTCGATCGTGCAAGATGTGGTGAATGGAAAGTTCGAGGCCAACATTCACGTATATGGTCTGGATAAAGATGGCGTCGGTTATGCGATGGATGAGTTCAATAAGGAGCTTGTTACGCCTGAATCGATCCAAGTGGTTGAGGAAGCAAAACGCAAGATCATCAGCGGTGAGACGAAAGTTACAGATGCGATGGGACAATAAGGGTCTGCATTGTCGGATTTCGGTTATCAATAGGGAGTTGTCAGTAGTCAGTAGTCAGTTGTCAGTAGTCAGTGGCTTGTAGTTATATCTCTTCGCTTGTTGACCTCACCACAGGGAGTAAGAGATGGCAAGGACAAATTTTGAGAAATTGCGCGTCTATCAATTGTCTGAAAAATTGGCAGATGAAGTTTGGGAGATTGTCCTCACTTGGAATGTTTTCGCCAAGAGCACAGTTGGCGAGCAACTCGTCAGTGCTGCTGATAGCGTGGGAGCGAACATTTCCGAAGGAAGCGGACGCGGAACTTTTGCCGATAACAGACGGTTCGTGCGAATTGCCCGAGGATCGCTGAGTGAGACTCAGCACTGGCTTCGGCGAGCCTATCGTCGAAAACTTCTAACCGAGGCACAAGTAGACAGATTGAGGCAAATCATTGCAGAACTGGCTCCCTCTCTTAATGCTTATCTGAAGTCGATCGGTACAGTAAAGCAAAATTCGTTGTCGGCATAAACGGACCACTGACAACTGACCACTGACTACTGACTATGGCGGCTCAACCACCGGCTTTAGAGTTAAGACAGATAACCAAACGCTTCGGCGACGTCGTCGCAAATGATCACGTCAACATCCAGGTTCAAGCGGGAACTATCCACGCCATAGTCGGCGAAAACGGAGCCGGCAAATCCACCGCGATGCGCATCGCTTACGGGTTCTACAAACCTGACAGCGGTGAGATCCTCGTCCACGGCGAAGTCAAACAGATCAACTCCCCACACGATGCGATTGCCAATGGAATTGGCATGGTCCATCAGCACTTCATGCTGGTTGACACGATGACGGTCGCGGAAAACATCGTGCTGGGAGCCGAGCCCGGCAGCGTTGTTTCTTTAGATCTCGCCAAGGCGTCAGGCCAGATTCGTGCCCTTTCAGAAGAGTTCAAACTGGCCGTAAATCCTGACGTGCTGATCGAGCATCTCTCGGTTGGCCAGCAGCAGCGCGTCGAATTGCTGAAAGCGCTTTACCGTGACGCTCACATCCTAATTCTTGATGAACCGACCGCAGTTTTGACCCCTCTCGAAGTCGAAGAGTTCTTCACGATTCTTCGTCGCATGCGCGAGCAAGGTAAGACAATCATCATCATCACGCACAAGCTAGAAGAGGTGCTCGCGATCTCGGATGAGGTCACAGTCATGCGTGATGGACACGTCGTAGGGCGGTTGAAAACGAGCGAAACGAATGCAGCCGAACTCGCTCGGCTTATGGTTGGTCGTGAAGTGTTGCTGCGAGTTCAGAAAAGTGAAGCAAAGCCCGGCAAGACGGTTTTGTCTGTTAGGAATCTTTCCGTGACCGCTCGCGATAATACGAAGCGTCTCGATAACGTCTCGTTTGATGTACGTCTGGGGGAGATCGTCGGTATTGCCGGCGTTGAAGGGAATGGTCAAACAGAATTGATTGAGGCGTTAGCAGGACTGATGGACAGCTCACATCTCGTGGGCGAATTCAGCTTTGATGATAAATCAATAACCCGATTGCCGGCGCGTTCGCGACGGGAGTTGGGTATTGCTCACATTCCTGAGGACCGTCATCGGCGCGGGCTATTGCTGGAGTTCACCTTGGCCGAGAATTCGATCTTGGGAGTTCATTACCGGCCGCCGATTGTGTCCTACGCTGGAGCCTTTCTCGATAACTATGCAATCGCAACGCGCGCAAGGGAGATCATTACGACTTTCGATGTGCGACCGGCTAACGCAGCTTTGCAAGCACGGGTCCTTTCCGGAGGTAACCAGCAGAAACTGATCATTGGACGCGAATTCAAAGTGGAGCCGCGGCTGCTTCTGGTCTCGCAACCGACCCGAGGTGTTGATATAGGCGCGATCGAATTCATCCATCGCAAGCTTGTCGAATTGCGTGATTCAGGATGTGGGATTCTTCTCGTCTCTGCAGAACTTGAAGAGGTGACTTCGCTCTCGGACAGATTGCTAGTGATTCATGACGGACGAATAGTTGGTGAGTTGGATCCGAAAGTGGCCACGATTGAAGAGATTGGATTGTTAATGACAAGAGGGCACTAAAGGCGAAGGTCTTAGGTCTTGGGTCTTTGGTCTTTGATTGTCAGTTGTTAGTTGTCCGTTGTTCGTTGACTAGAGGTCAAGCATCAACTAACCGACTGTCTGACCAAAGACCAAAGACCAAAGACCAAAATACCAAGTACCAAGACCAAAGACTAAATGCGTTGATGAAAATTTTCCGCGAGCTGTTCTTCCCCATATTGGCAGTGCTGGCCGCGTTCGTTGTTGCGGCGCTTCTTATCCTCGCAGTCGGCGACAATCCTCTCGTCGCCTATCGATTGCTCTTCGGTGCGGCGTTCTCCTGGCCGGACGGAATTGGATACACACTCTTCTACGCGACTCCCTTAATCTTCACCGGGCTTGCCGTGCTCGTCGCATTCCGCTGCGGACTATTGAACATCGGCGCTGAGGGCCAACTCTACATTGCTGCCTTTGCCACCGCCTGGGTCGGTATCACATATTCGCAGCAACCAAGATGGGTGCTGCTCCCGCTCTGCTTTCTAGCGGCGATTGTTGCCGGCGGAGTATGGGGTGCAATTCCAGGTATCTTGAAGGCACGCTTCGGTTCGCATGAAGTCATCAACACAATCATGTTGAACTTCATCGCAGTCGCCCTTGGGAGTTACTTCACACAGTATCACTTCAAAATTCCCGGTGATCCGATAATGGAAACGGCGTCGATCGGTGAAGGGGCACACATTGCTCGGCTCGGTAAACTGATTCCCGGATTCCCGGAGCGAATTCCCCTGAACCTTGCTTTCATCCTCGCGTTGCTCTGCTGCGTGCTGGTCTATCTTTTTCTGTGGCGAACGAAGTGGGGTTATGAATTACGATCTACAGGCACCAACCCGACCGCGGCCGAATACGGTGGCATCTCTGTCAGGAAACAGATTGTGATTGCAATGACCATCTCGGGTGCTCTTGCAGGAATGGTCGGCATAAACGAGGTGCTCGGATATCGCTATCGTTACTACGACGGGTTTTCAGATAACTATGGGTTTACAGGAATAGCAGTGGCGCTGCTGGGACGAAATCATCCTGTGGGAGTGGTGCTCGCGGCATTTCTGTTTGCGATACTGCAGCGAGGTGGAATTTACGTCGATGGGTTTTCAGAGCACGTGACGAAGGACATCGTACAAGTGCTGCAAGGCATCATCATCCTGTTTGTCGCCTGTGAAGCGTTCTTCAGCGATCAATTTGCAAGGTTTGGTCTATTGCGCCGATCGAAAGTGTAATGCGATGAGAGACATCTTTACGATTGCCTTGATCTGGTCCACCATCCGCTTGGCGACGCCGTTGGTGTTGGCTGCGTTAGGTGGTCTGTTCTCAGAACGATCTGGTGTAATCAACATCGCGCTGGAAGGGATGATGTTGGCTGGTGCTTTCACTGCAGCTGCGGTAACTCACGCAGTGGGCAGTCCTTTTGTCGGCGTGCTAGCTGGGATGGGTGCGGGATTGTTAATCGCTTCGATTCACGCTGTCGCTTGTATTCGATACAAAGCGGATCAAGTAGTAACGGGCACAGCTATCAACATCTTGATGTTAGGCATGCCTGCATTCTTGAGTGGCGCATTATTCCTCTCTTCAGGCGCAACTCCGCAGATTCCGAAAGAGAACTTGATCGCCTTAACCCCTTTCAGCATTGCAATCATTCTGATCGCGATCACGCTGATCGTCTGGTACGTTCTCTACAAAACGCCGTTCGGACTTAGACTGCGGGCCGTAGGCGAGAATCCGGAAGCTGCGGATGCTGCAGGCGTACGCGTTGCAACCATGCGCTACTGGGGCGTTCTTCTTTCGGGAGTATTGGCCGGAATTGGTGGTGCTTATCTCTCGATCGGTCAATCATCTCTGTTTACGAGAAACATGACTTCGGGCAGAGGGTTCATAGCATTAGCGGCGCTGATCTTTGGAAAATGGCGTCCAGTACAGACATTGTTGGCGTGCATCCTCTTCGGCTTAACCGAAGCAGTCTCGATTCAGATGCAGGGTGTGGTTAAGCTGCCTTCCGGTGAGGACATTCCCGTCCAGTTCATTCAGATGGTCCCTTACGTTTTGACAATCATCGTTCTTGCTGGCTTCATAGGATCGTCTCGTCCTCCAAAGGCCCTCGGTATTCCATATCAAAAGGAACAATGATCGACAGTGTGGCGCATCTCGAATTCGTAGCGCGACTCCGAGCCTAACTTTCGCTAAACTAAAAACTATGTTGGAAGTACCAGCAGTCTCCAGTTTATATGCACGCGCTGAGCACGCTGCGCGGACAATTCGTGCGCGAGCTAACGTAGATGATGCCCGCGTGGCCATCGTGTTAGGCAGTGGTTTAGGCGGATTTGCTGATGACTTCAAGGAAGCAGTCAGCATTCCGTACAACGAGATTCCTGGGTTCGTGACTTCAACTGCTGAAGGACACGCCGGTCGACTCGTCATCGGCAAGGTCGAGCAAGTGCCGGTGATTGCCATGCAGGGTCGCGTGCACTTCTATGAAGGCTACTCGTTAGAAGAGATCACGTTTCCGATCAGAGTGTTCAAGTTACTCGGGATCAAAACAGTAGTATTGACAAACGCAGCCGGCGGCATAGACGTGCAACTTACTCAGGGCGCTCTGATGGTTATTAGCGACCATCTCAACTTAATGGGCGTTAATCCCTTGCGAGGACCAAACGATGAGAAGTTTGGCGTGCGTTTCCCCGATATGACTGAAGTCTACTCACGAGAGTTGCAGGAGATTGCGATTGAAGAGTCACGTGCTATGGGAGTTGAAGTGCGGCGCGGTATCTACGCTGCGCTTTCGGGTCCGAGTTACGAAACCCCAGCTGAAATACACATGCTTAGAACTTTCGGCGCTGACGCTGTGGGTATGAGCACGGTACCGGAAGCGATTGTGGCTCGTCAGGCGGGACTCAATGTGCTCGGCATCTCCTGCATCACGAACATGGCGGCCGGGATTAGCGACGAACCTATCAACCATGAAGAGGTGATGGAGACAGGGAATCGCGTCAGGAACACGTTTGCTCAGCTTCTGCGGCAAGTGATTACCAGGCTGCCAAACTGATTAGGTATTACTAATGATTATTGGAATTAGTGGCGGCACGGGATCAGGTAAGACCACGGTTGCTAATAAGATCCTCGAAAACGTCGAAGCAAGTGAAGTCGTTTTCATCCAGCAAGACTCTTACTATCGCAATCTTCAAGACCTACCCCTCGACTATCGCCAGGTAGCCAACTTCGATCATCCCGACGCGCTTGATAACGAACTGCTCGTAAATCACGTTCGAAAACTCAGAGCCGGTGAAGCGATCGAATTGCCGATCTATAACTTCAAGACTCATAGCCGGCTTCACGAAACGCGACGCGTGGAACCAAAGCCAATTGTGATCGTTGAGGGCATCCTGATTTTTACCGATCCGCGTCTACTGGAGCAGATGGACATAAAGGTTTTCGTAGACACTCCGGACGACATTCGTTTTATTCGCCGGCTGCGACGTGATATTGCCGAGCGTGGTCGCACAGTGGAATCAGTGATCGAACAATACATTGCGACTGTACGACCAATGCATATGCAGTTTGTCGAACCTTCGAAGCGCCATGCGGACGTCATCATTCCGGAGGGCGGCCATAATCTTGTTAGTATCGATCTACTTAGTGGCAAGATTCGCGAGAGGTTGGCCACTACTATCAGTTAAGTTGGAGGTCAACTTTGAGTAATCACAATCTGCAGCCCTTGGTTGAGGCAGCAACACAGGCGCGCCTTCATTCGGTGGCTCCTTTTTCTAAATTTCTGGTTGGCGCTGCGGTGAGAACGGAGAGTGGAAAGGTGTACACCGGTTGTAATGTCGAAAGCGCGAGTTACGGCCTGACCGTTTGCGCTGAGCGCGTGGCCATCTGGAAAGCCCTGTCGGAAGGCGAACGGAACTTTACGGAACTAGCTGTTGTTGCCGATACCGAACCCTTGACACCACCTTGCGGAACTTGTCGGCAAATAATTTGGGAGTTCTGCAGAAATGCCACGATTGTTTTAGCGAACCTCGATGGACAGAGCGAAACGGTTTCAATGAAAGACTTATTGCCGCGCGCATTCGATGCACGTTTCTTGAAAGGTGTTCACGGTTAATTTAGAAACTATGCCTAAACTCCTGCGCCTCGTCGTCGCTCTCCTAATCATGAACACCGTTCCTCTTTCTAACTCAAATGCTCAGCAGCGACAGAGATCTACTAAGGCTGTCGATCTGCTTGTTCTCGGTGGCACGGTCGTCACAATGGACGAGAAGCGACGTGTAATTGACGATGGTGGAATTGCAATTCGAAATGGGCGGATTGTAGCCGTCGGCACGCGGTCCGAGATCCAAGCAGAGTATCGAGGCAGAAGGCTACTGGCCGATGGCAAGTTCATCATTCCCGGTCTAATCAACGGACACACTCATGTTCCGATGGTTTTGTTTCGGGGTCTTGCTGACGATCTGGACCTTCAGGATTGGCTGACCAAGTACATCTTTCCCGCCGAAGCCAAAAACGTAAGCGAAGAATTTGTGCGAGTCGGAACTCGCCTGGGTCTGGCCGAAATGATTCATGGTGGCACAACGACCTACTGCGACATGTACTACTTTGAAGATGCCATTGCGGATGAAACCGCAAAGGCAGGTGTTCGCGGTGTGTTGGGCGAGACCGTGATCGATTTTCCAGTTGCTGATAATAAGACGTACGCCCAGGCGCTGGCATACGTCGAACGATTTGTGCGGAAGTGGAAAGGTAACGAACTGATCACGCCTGCCATAGCTCCGCATGCTCCCTACACTGTTTCAGCAGAGCACCTGAAGGCAGCGCGCGAGTTGTCTGATCGGACGGGCGCGCCGATAGTGACACACATTTCTGAAACTAAACGTGAAGTAGAGGATAGTGTCAAAGCGAAGGGTGCTTCACCGGTTAAATATCTCGAAAGTCTTGGTTTCCTTAATGATCGGGTTATTGCCGCTCATATGGTTTGGCCCGAAGACGGTGAACTTGAAATCCTGAAGCGACGCGGAGTTGGTGTAGTACACAACCCGCAGTCGAATATGAAACTGGCATCTGGTATTGCGCCAGTCCCGAAAATGCTAGCGGAGCACTTGCTTGTAGGGCTGGGCACTGACGGTGCGGCGTCGAACAACGATCTGAATATGTGGGAAGAGATGGATACGGTCGCGAAGCTTCACAAAGCATTCACCGGAGATCCGAAAGTTATCTCAGCTCGGGAAGCGTTCGAGCTCGCAACTATCCGCGGCGCCCAGGCGCTTCATCTGGAGAAGGAAATCGGCTCACTGGAACCGGGCAAACGTGCTGATTTGGTGATAGTGGATCGGAACTCATTTAGTCAGATTCCTCTTTACAATATTTATTCCGACTTGGTTTACGCCACGAAGGCGTCAGACGTGCAGACCGTGATCATTAATGGGCGCCTGGTGATGCGGAATGATCGACTGTTGACCCTGAATGAGAAAGAGATCAAGGCAAGCGCTCGGATCTTTCGAGAACGGATAGTCAAGAGCCTTGCCGGCACAGTGCCGCAGCCTGACTAGCCTGACTAAGGCTGACCGTCGGAAAAAATTGAGCGGATTAAGTTGAAGTCTTCCAGCAGTTTGCGTACGTCTCCTCGTTAAACAGTCCACACGCACATTAACTCCGCTTGATTCAATCGTAAGAACCGAACATAATGCAGTCGGTTAGTTAAGCGAGCACAAAGCTCGCTTTTGCATTTACGGAGCAGAGAGTATTGAGGGGCCATAAGTTAGCAAGCAGTAATCCACCATTCGGTTTTGCCTTCTTCCCAATTGTTCTTGTCCTTCTCGCAGTAGCGGCTGTGTGTGCGCAGGCTCACGCAACTGTTGATGAAGTCAGGACGTTAGGGGGGGCGAATTTCCAGCAAACTCAAACGCCTCAACAAACACCCGCGAAGGGACAATCGCCCCAACCAGGAACAGCACAACCGTCCGCTTCACCAGCACCCTCAACCGACGTAATGGTGAGGTCAGAAGCGCGTCCGCATGTAGATGACGCGCAACCCCAAACATTAAGTCCGGTTGAGATGAAGATAGCGCGCGCTCGCGCCCTTGCTGCTGCACATCAGTTACCAGCGGCTGCGAATGAGTTGGAATCAGTGAGGCGAAGTGCTGCCGACGAAGTCTCGAGAAACGTCACTTCAGTATTGCTGATGGGCATTTACCTGGAGGACGGAAACTACGTGCGTGCGGAGTCGCTACTTGAGGAAGACTTTCAGGCGCGTGCATCGCGGAAGGACGCATCATTGCGCACCTATTTTGCGACTGCAGGTCAAGCTGTGAATGGCGCTCGAGCACATCTGACTCGTTATCGCATGTTTGGAATCAATGTAGGTGATTCAGAGCTGCCACGTGAATCTGTAGCTGACCTCGAACGGTTACGTCTGCTGTTAGAACGGATGGTTGCACAGGCTAAGGAGATCGCGTCACAGCGAAAAGCTTACGACGCGTTGGCATTGCTTGAAGACGTCTCTGGCCTTCGTCTATCACTTGCACGAGACGATGAAGACCGGGCGAAGTGGGAAGATGAATATGCGAATGCTCGTGAGAGCTTAGCTTCATCACAGTCTCAGATTGCTTCGCTTAATGGGATACCCGCGCTAAGACGTTCAATAACGACCACGAGTGGATCTACCGCGGCTCCAGTCAAGGAACCGCCGGTCACGGTGGTCGAGCCGAATGCTAATAGCATTTCCACGCCAGCTGCATCGAAGAGCCCAGAGCCTCGCGCTGCTGAGAAGAAAACTACTGAGACAAAGAAGTATTCGGCCGCTGCCAAACAAACTGCCGCTGCCAAACAAACTAAAGACGAAAACAAAGTCAGTACAGGTGCGCTTAACTCGAGAGCTACTAAGCGAGTCGCTCCCACTTATCCGCCGCTTGCTAAATCATCGGGCGCAGAGGGAGTGGTGCGCGTCTACGTGATCATCGATGAAAGTGGCAAGGTGGCCGAAGTCACCTCCGTCGATGGACCTCTTCTATTGAGACAAAGCGCCGAAGATGCTGCTCGCCAATGGCGATTCTCACCAACAGTCAAGGACGGGAAGACTGTACGTCTCGGTGGCTTCATAGAATTCAATTTCACAAAATAGCGGGGACAATACGAGATCTATTGGCGGATCAACAACTTACCAATCTTGACTTTAAAGTAATGATTCGCTAGACTGCGGTTGCTCCATGAAGATATCAGCGCAAGAAGAATACGGGTTGCGATGCCTCCTGCAGTTGGCGAGAGCGGACGTGGGTGGTGAGTCTCTGACCCTTGCCCAAATCGCGCAGCTTGAAGGTATCTCAGTAGCGAATGCCGGCAAGCTGATGTGGATTCTTAGCAAGGCAGGCTTAGTGCAGTCACAACGAGGTACGCGAGGCGGTTATCACCTGGCTAGACCCGCTAGTGAGATTCGTCTGAATCAGGTGATCAGCATCCTTGACGGAAAGGCGTCCGATTCGCATTGCAAGAGTTACGCTGGAGTACTCGATTCATGCGTGCATACCGGAGATTGCGGTATACGTCCAGTGATTGTCGAGTTGCATCAGATCGTCGATAACGCGCTAGCGGAAATAACACTTTCGCAGTTACTGGGACCGGAAGCACACGTCGATCAAGTGCTTCACAGTATCCAGGGAATTAGACAGCGACTGAGCCCTGGACAGATGCCGGCTTGAGTGCCTGAAATGAAATGGATTAAGGCGTAAAGATGAGTACAGCAGAACTGCTAACAAAGCAGGAATACAAATACGGTTTTGTCACCGACATTGAGTCAGACGTGATTCCGCGCGGACTTTCTGAGGACACGATCCGTCTAATTGTCGAGAAAAAGAACGAGCCGGATTGGATGCTCGAGTTTCGCCTAAAGGCGTTTCGCCAATGGCAGACACTCACTGAGCCAAAGCATTGGCCCAACATCGAGTATCCGGACATCGATTATCAGGACGTCATCTATTACAGCGCCCCGAAACAAAAGGCTAAGAAAGCGAGTTTGGATGAAGTTGACCCAGAGTTGCTGCGGACGTTTGAGAAGCTGGGAATTCCACTTAGTGAGCAGAAGCAACTTGCTGGAGTAGCAGTCGATGCAGTTTTCGACTCCGTGTCAGTCGCAACAACCTACAAAGAAAAGCTGAAGAAGCATGGAGTCATCTTCTGCTCGTTCACAGAAGCCATTCGAGAGTATCCGGAACTCGTCAAGAAGTATCTAGGTTCGGTTGTTCCCACGAACGACAACTTCTTCGCATCGTTGAATAGTGCCGTGTTTTCCGATGGCTCCTTCTGTTTTATTCCCAAGGGTGTTCGGTGTCCGATGGAGCTTTCGACCTACTTCCGAATCAACAATTCAGAATCGGGACAGTTTGAACGGACCTTGATTGTTGCGGAAGAGGGCTCTTATGTCTCGTATCTCGAAGGTTGCACTGCTCCTAAATTTGATAAGAACCAGTTGCATGCCGCTGTTGTTGAATTGGTAGCTTTAGATGACGCTCAGATCAAGTATTCAACGGTGCAGAACTGGTATGCCGGCGACGAGGAAGGGCGCGGCGGGATCTATAACTTTGTCACCAAGCGCGGCAAATGTGCCGGACGAAATTCGAAAATCTCCTGGACACAGGTCGAGACTGGATCAGCAATCACGTGGAAATATCCTTCCTGCATTCTCTTGGGAGATAACTCGATTGGGGAGTTCTATTCCGTCGCTTTGACCAATCACGTGCAACAGGCTGACACAGGAACAAAGATGATCCACTTGGGTAAGAACACTCGCTCGACGATTATCTCGAAGGGTATTGCTGCCGGAAACTCAAACAATAGTTACCGTGGTTTGGTGAAGGTCATGCCAAAAGCGGATGGCGCACGAAACTATACGCAATGCGATTCGATGTTGATCGGTTCAAACTGCGGCGCCAATACGTTTCCGTACATCGAAGTGATGAACAACACATCACGCGTCGAGCACGAAGCGTCCACTTCAAAGATCAGTGAAGAGCAGCTGTTCTACCTTCAACAGCGCGGGATTTCTCAGGAAGACGCTGTGTCGTTGATTATTAACGGATTCTGTAAAGACGTTTTTCTACAACTGCCGATGGAGTTCGCAGTTGAGGCCCAACGACTGCTGGGATTGAAGCTCGAAGGCAGCGTTGGATAGGCCGTGGCAAATCGAACAGTGACAGGTGACAAGAAGAAGTTCGGCGTCTAATGCGTCGCTGCTTGTCACCTGTCGCTGTTTACTGTTCTCAAATTTCGAGGAGTGATTGTTTTCATGTTGGAGATTCGCAACCTACACGCGAGCGTGGACGGGAATGAAATTCTTAAGGGAATCGATCTTACGGTGAAAAAAGGTGAGATCCACGCGATCATGGGTCCGAACGGCTCAGGTAAGTCGACGTTGGCCAAAGTGTTGGCAGGCCATCCGGCTTATGAAGTGACGAAGGGCGAGGTTCTGTTCGAAGGAAAGAATTTGCTGGAGATGTCACCGGATGAGCGTGCTCGAGAAGGCGTCTTCATGGCTTTTCAATATCCGATCGAAGTGCCAGGCGTTTCTAATGCTCAGTTCCTGCGCTTGGCTTACAACGAAAGGCAAAAGCACGTTGGACAGGATGAACTCGATCCATTGGAGTTCAAAGACCTGCTGAAAGAGCGCGCAAAAGTAGTCGAGATGGATTCCAGCTTCATGACGCGTTCGGTGAACGAAGGTTTTTCTGGTGGCGAGAAAAAGCGCAACGAAATTCTTCAGATGGCTGTTCTTCAACCAAGGCTCGCTATCCTGGACGAGACCGATTCTGGTCTCGACATCGATGCACTTCGAGTAGTCGCGAATGGAGTAAATCAATTACATACGCCAGAGAACGCGATGATCGTCGTTACACACTACCAACGTTTACTCAATTATATTGTTCCGGACTTCGTTCATGTCCTGGCCCAGGGAAGAATCGCACGCGAGGGAGGCAAAGAGTTAGCTTTAGAACTTGAACAGAAGGGATACGACTGGCTCAAGCAAGCGACAGAGAACAGCGTTGGAGCTCGTTAATCGAAGAGATGGTTACAGCGATTTCAAATATCGACACTACGTTTAAGCGAGCTTTTCTCTCGTTTCAGGAGCGCCAGCAGTCTGCGAAGCCCTGGTTAATGAGACTGCGAGAAAATGCCTTTACTCATTTTGAAGAGCTAGGTTTTCCCACGGTACGTGACGAGGAGTGGAAGTATACGAATGTCGCTCCTCTTACGAAGATTCCCTTCGAGCCTGTTGTTTCTTCAGAAGCTGTACCGGTTTCAGCAAAGGATATCGGCAGGTTTGTTCATCCCGAGTCTGAAAAAAGTCAGCTCGTTTTAGTGGATGGAGTTTTTCGCCCTGAGCTTTCGGATCTCAGTAACATTCCGCGCGACGTGGTCGCCATAGAACTTTCTGCGGCAATCGACGACGATACCTACGGCGAAATTGTCCGAGAGCACATTGGTCGTAACGCAGATTATGTTCGAAACGCGTTTACGGCACTTAATACTGCGTTTACCGGGTCATCTGGTGTTTTTATTTACATTCCTCGAAACGTGCGCGTGCAAGTGCCGCTCCACCTGTTGTTCGTGTCCGCAGGTGCCGAGCCGAATTCGGTAACTTTTCCGCGGGTGTTGGTCGTAGCAGAGGAGAGTAGTGGCGCGACCATCATTGAGAGTTACGGACGCACTCGAGACGCGCAGTACTTTACGAATGCCGTAATCGAAGTAGTTCTGAAGCGCAACTCTCGTATCGAGCACTACAAGGTCCAGAGAGAAAGCAGAGATGCGTACCATGTTGCCACGACATCTGTGACGCTGGCACGGAACAGCAGCTTCGATACCACGAACATAACACTCGGCGGGCAGCTTTCACGGCATGACATTAGTGTAGTGATGGACGATGAAGGTGCGGAGTGTTGGGTGGATGGTCTTTACATTGTGGGTTCTCAGCAACATACCGACACACATTCAGTGATCGATCACCGCAAGCCTCATTGCAGCAGTCACCAGTTGTACAAGGGGATCCTCGACGGCAAATCGCGAGCAGTCTTCAATGGAAAAATATTTGTACGGCATGATGCGCAGAAGACTGACGCGATGCAGACGAACAAGAACCTGTTGTTGTCGAATGAGGCTCGGGTAGATACGAAGCCGCAACTTGAGATTCTGGCCGACGATGTCAAATGCGCTCACGGCGCAGCTGTGGGCCAGATCGATGAAGACGAGCTTTTCTATTTGGAAACTCGAGGTATCCACACGGATCTGGCGCGAAATCTACTGACGTATGGTTTCGCGGAAGAAGTAATTGGCAAGATTAAGATTGACTCTATCAGGTCGCAGTTGGATGAAACAGTACTAAACCGTCTTAACGCTCGCCTCGAGGCTTAGCGGAAGACTGACCCTTACCGATGAGTGTCTTAGAGAAATGGTGTTAACCGAGAACATGGCAAACAAGGCAGGCACAAAAACCGCATGGGATGTGGAACGGATTCGTGGCGATTTCCCTGTTCTTCGTCAGGACGTCAACGGGAAGCCATTGGTCTATCTGGATAACGCTGCTTCGTCGCAGGTGCCGCAGATCGTGATTGATCGCGGAAGCATCTATCTCGAGCACGAACATTCGAACATCCATCGCGGCGTTCACTACCTGAGCCAGAAAGCAACGACGGCGTATGAAGGAGCCAGGGAAAAGCTTAAGCGTTTCATAAATGCGCGCGATACAAGGGAGTGCATTTTCGTTCGCGGCACTACCGAAGGCATAAATCTCGTAATGCATGGTTACGGCCGAAAGTTTGTCGGCGCAGGTGATGAGATCATCATTTCGGCAATGGAACATCACGCCAACATTGTGCCTTGGCAGATGTTATGTGAAGAGAAGGACGCGATTCTCCGAGTCATTCCGATGAATGACGCTGGTGAGTTACTCATTGATGAGTACGAAGCGCTGCTAAATGAGAAGACGAAATTAGTAGCGGTGACCCATGTTTCTAATGCGCTCGGTACCATCAATCCAGTGAAGCAGATGATCGAACAGGCCCACAAATACGGCGTGCCTGTCTTGATTGATG
This sequence comes from Acidobacteriota bacterium, assembly GCA_046726395.1. Taxonomy (GTDB): domain Bacteria; phylum Acidobacteriota; class Blastocatellia; order Pyrinomonadales; family Pyrinomonadaceae; genus PSRF01. The sequence continues at coordinate 502 of JBKPAL010000234.1, read as the reverse complement.
GAGCCCAGAGCGCGCCGCACATGCCTGTGGATGTGCAGGATCTCGACTGCGATTTTTACGCCTTCTCAGGTCACAAAGTGTTCGCCCCGACGGGAAGCGGCGTGCTCTATGGCAAGAGTTCATTGCTGGATAAGATGAATCCTTTTCAGGGTGGCGGCGACATGATCAAGACCGTCACCTTTGAGAAAACGACGTACGCAGATCTTCCGAATAAGTTTGAGGCAGGTACGCCGGCGATTGCCTCGCAGATTGGTTTGGGCGTGGCTATTGATTACTTGAATGGGATTGGACGTGAAGCAGCGGCTGCGCATGAAGCAGAGCTGTTACGTTATGCGACGGAGCGGCTTCGTGCGATCGAGGGTGTGCGGATTATTGGCACCGCTCGTAACAAAGCCAGTGTGCTTTCCTTCGTAATCGACGACATTCATCCGCACGACATCGGAACGATCCTCGATCAGGAGGGAATCGCGGTTCGTGCCGGTCACCATTGTGCGCAACCAGT
>JBKPAL010000233.1:0-9573 GCA_046726395.1 Acidobacteriota bacterium | reverse complement strand
GATCGCTGGCCGGGGCGCGCCAGGAACCACAAAAAGCTGAAACAGAAGAACCACGCAGCGGCTGCAGTCCAGAGATAAAAATATGAATACACCAGTAGGCCAAGAGTTACTCCCGCCGCAAGAGACCACACTAGCGCACGTTTCGATTGGCCCGTGAAGGCTCGCCATATGAACACGCAGAATACGAAGAACAAAGGAAAGGGAACGGCAGGAATGTAACGTCGTAAAAACGCAAACGCACCATAGGACTGCATCGCCACGAATGGGCTTTCAGAAACTAGCCTGCCACAGAGGAGCACGATCAACACTCCAACCGCCCCCACTCTATAATTTCCAGTTACTTCACTGAGCAGCCAGAAAACCGCCAACGACGACGCGAATGCCGTTAATGGTAATAGAAGGATAAATGCTGTTGACGCAGAGATTCGCAATACTCGGCTGGACAAAGCGATTGCATACGGCGGCAGGAACTGAATTGAGTAATAATTTTCTTCGCCTTGCTCTGTTCCAGAATAAGGATTGTTGCGGCGAGGCCGTCCCTCGATGAGAGAGTGGAGGTATGCGGAATATGTCAATTCATCATAGTCGATAAGCGCATAGGATCCTTGCCAATCAGCTCCTCGCTTAATTAACTGGTCCATTTGGGGAATGAATGTCACAACCATCACCGCGAGCCCGACAAAGACTCCGAATCTCCAGCGAGTCGTTTTCGGAGAGATCAACTTGAGGCTAGTCAGTCTCAACGCTTGAAGATCCTGGTGGGCGGGACCAGCTTTCAAGTTGTAGGAGATGTTGCGTATGGTCCTCGGCTCCTGCTTTGGTTGAATTTTGCGCCGCTGACTAGGTCGCGAAGGGCTTAAGGAATCTCAGCGCGGGGTTACCATGACGGGCGGGCGCGACGTGGAATCAGGAGTAGTGTCATAGCTAATCTTCGCATTAGGGTCGCTCTCTGACCGGGTGAAAATCACGGCCTGCCGATCTTCATAAACCCTGTTCCACTTTTCATCCTGCCGTAACAAACTGGAAAGAGGCTCCTCAGGAGAAACCAGGACCGTGCGTATTGCGAGACGCTCCAGCGGTTCCTGCCACCCTGCATAGCCACTGTCGGTCCTCATCGTCTCAATTATGAAAGCATCGCCATAGACGTCTGCACGTCCGTCGATGTAGACCGGATATTTCGGATAGAGTTTTCGTATCAAGTAGCCTCCCCAGATATACCGGTTGTAGATCGGACCCGGCAACTGCTGGGCTTCAAGGAAGTCAACCGCCGCCTGCGGATAGTTCTTTGCTTCATATGCGGGTTGATTGGAAACGAAGTCTTTGACCCTTACGATGCCGAGTGTTGCGAGAGCAAACAGAAGCACCAGAGAAAACGCCAGGCCGGCCAAACGTGCTGGAACTTCTCTCGGGGTGAAAGATTTTTCCCATCCATGTGACTCCATTAAGTACCACAGATGCCGCGCGAATATAGGAGCGGCGATGAGTGCGAAAATCGGTATATGGCGAATGGACCTCAATGCACCAAAACTCGTCACGAGTAGCAGAAAAAGCTCGCCCATACGAACTCGTTTCGGCGTCAGCGCCAATGCTCCAAGCACGAGGAATAGAAGCAGCGCGAGCGGGAGAAAGGTTAACTCATGAAAATTAGGTGAGGCCCACTCTTGAATGAAAGCGAACATCGCTGGAGAGGTTAGAGTTTCAAGCGGATAAGAGAACATGCGGAACCCGTTAGGATTTACAGGCACCACTGCTGTGCAAGCAACAAAAAGCATCGCAGGCCGCAGCAGCAAGTGCCACTTGCGATCAAGCGCGATGCTAATGAAATAAAGAGCAATCAAGGCGAGACCCAGCGCGTAGCCGGCATGAAAGTTTACCCACAGGAGCATGATCGGAACCATCCACCACAAAGGGCGACTCTGTCCGTTGCGTTCATAGCGGCTGAGTAGCGCGATGTAGATACTCGCAAACAGGAAGGTGATCATCTGGGGACGAATGCCGAAGAGCGGTGAGGAGGCGGCGGCTGCCAGGAGTCCTGCGAGTGCGGCCACATAAGGCGGTTGATCGTCGCAGCGGCGGTAAGTGATGTAGAGAGCAATTGTAATCAGACCCGAAAAAATGAAGAGCAGACCGCCCCAGCCAGCGCTTCGGTAAACAGTATAGATGAAAACCTCTGAAAGCCATTCATGCGTGACCCACTCGGAGCCTGCTTTAGAAAATGAGTAGATGTCTACGTGGGGTATAGTCTTGGAGAGCACTATGTCCTGGCCCGTTTGCAGGTGCCACCAGAGGTCCGGATCGATATAGGAGCTTTGGTGCACAGCCGACGCGAAAACCATCAAGGAAAAGGCGAGAGGAAAGATGCGTCGAAATGTAAAGACGTTTCGAACGCGCAGCCAGATCATGGGCCTATTTTGAATTGTCATTGCGGTTGTGATCCTGTGCCCTTAAGTCACACCTATCCGTGAACAGCAGCAAGGCCTTACCAACCTTCTCAAAGAACGGCAGAACGTTGGCAAACCATGGTAGCTTAAAATAGCGAAGCAAAGTGTGATTGTTTTCTCCATTGATCTCACCACTTTTCATTAGCGTGCTGGGAAAAACCGAGAACGGTCAAATGTTACTCTCGCAATTGCACTCGATAGAGCAAGTGATCGCCGATGTGCTCACCCTCGTCCCGCTGATACCAGCGATCCAGATTGGATAAATCAATAGTTCCGTCTGCGGGGACAATCACGTAAGTGAGAGCGTGTTCAGCAGCTTTTTCACGACTGAACGTAGACGTATATGCTTTGTAGTCGTTTACCTTGCTTGCGATTTCCTCATTCGTGATTGGCTTGGCTAAGACAGACTGACCCTGTATCACGCGGTCGCTGCCAAAGGCGGCGATCGCAAAGGTGTTCATAGGCTGGCCCAGCTCCTTGGTGAGCTCCTTCCCATCCATTCCGATGTAATAGAGATACTTAAAGAAGCGTTCGCTCGTTTCGCCAGGCTGCAGGTTCAAGAATTCGAAGTGTGACTCCCAAAGCAAAGCCTGCGGAGCAAACGCCGGTAAGATCAAGGCGACCTTGTAGTCGCTCGCTAACACGAGCGGCCGCGGATCAGGGCCGCTGGTGCGATTGATGAACGTGCTCTCAGACTTCGCTAGTTGTCGCAAGCGCTGACCAATTGCCGCTGCACGATCTGTGTACTCGCTAAATCGTATTATCAATTTCGTGGGAGCTACTATCTCGATGACCGCCCACAAGATCGCGACAAAGACTAGTCGACCCACAACCCGGTAGGAAGCCGGCCGCTTCGCCACCTCTAGCCCGCGCCAGGTGATCACAACGGCCAGCACGGCTCCGACAAGCACCGCATAGTTGGCAATGAAGACCTCATAGTGGAACGGCTGCAGGGATCTGCCAGTGATCACTTGTTGGTTAAAGACGAGAAGCGGCATAAGAGAAAACGAAGCGGCAAACAGGCTCTCTGGTGTGCGCCAATTGAGTCTTCCTCTTACGGCTCCTAGGACCATCAGTATGATTACGCCCATTCCGAGCAACTCGGGTATGCGAAGCAAATCAGGAGAGTGTGAAAGTGCGAGCTTTTGCCCGCTGTCCATGGTAGACGACCGACTCGAGAGCAGCACGACATAAGGAACAAGTGCTGCAACTGTGAGTACCACGATCGCAAAGAATGAGGCGGCTGCCTGTCGCAGATTTCCGGGACGGGCGATAAACCACAAAAGCGCAACACATGCCAACCATGCTGCCGCGCTGGTCCAAAGGTAAAAATAGGAAAAGACGAGTATACCTAGCGCGAGACCCGCAGCGACCGCCCACGTAACGGTATGTCTCGCAGTCAACGCTTTCCAGACGAAGCAGCAGAACAGAAAGAAAAGCGGAAAGGGCGCCAAAGGTTCATATCGCCTCAAAAAAAGAAAATAGCTGTAGCCGTAATCGGAGGTCAGGAGCCGCACTATTCCCTGGCCTGCGGCAAGCGATCCTAAACAAATGACGATTACGGATCCTGCGGCAGCGAGCTTGGGATCCTTAATCAAATTCTCGAACAGCCAAAAGATGGCAAGACCAGAAAAAAAAGGGCCGAGAATACCTAAGACTATGAATGCTGTTGATGAGGATAGACCCAGAACGCGCGCCGGAACTGCAATTAGATAGGCTGGCACAAACTGGATCGAATAGAGGGATTCGGTCTGGGGCCGATCTGGTTGGTCGTCCCGCCCGGTGTAAGGATCATTGCGACGCGGCCGACCGTCAATCAAAGCCTGAACGTAAGCGGCATAGGCCCACTCGTCGGCGTCACCCTCCGCAAACGAACCGTTCCACTGTTGGCCACGGACACCCCACATCACTAACTGGGGATACACTGAAACCAGAGTTATCGCGAGGGCGCACCATATTCCCCATTTCCATTTATCGATTCGACTGCAACACATCCGGTTTAGGGTTCGGGTTGGTGATGAAGGAGGATCCCGCGAAGGTTGAGCGGGTTGAAATCCAGACAAATTAGTTTCGGTAACTGAATTAGATCAGAACCGGGAATGGTTCGACGGGAGCTCAGCTCAAGTCGTCAGTAGTCGTGGTTCTATTTCGGAGTTGAGTGATAGCGCCCGGTCGCCACCACTCGAGGTTTGTATTGAAGATCTGTCTGAGCCACTCTCAGTAGATTCCTGGAATCAGTCTCGCGGTCCTCAATTTATAAGCCTGATACTCTGGAAACGCCATTTCCAGAACCGCCTCTTCGTTTTTCATGCGCTGAAATTGCAGGAAACAAAAGCCGAGGAATATGACAACGGTGTAAAGGGAGAAAAACTGCAGCATGACGCCGAACGACGCCACCGCTTCAGAAATGTATAAAGGATGACGCACGATTCGATAGGGTCCTGTAGTAACCAATCTTCTTGCCTCGGCCATGAGACTGAACGAACGACCCAAGTGTGCAAGGACAAACACTGAGACTGCGGTTCCGACAAGGCTTAGCAAACTGGCAATAACGGTTAGAGTCATAGAAAGGTTCGCTCGAGGGGAGAGAGTCACCAGCGTCATGAAGACGGTACCCGCTATCGCCATAACTCGCGGCAAGATTCCTTTGGCTTTCTTGATCGGCTCAAGTCTTATAAGAAACAGGAGCGATAGGAGGCCCAGAAAACAGAGGGTTGAAGATCTGGACACGAGGTTGGCGACGAATCTCCACGCAGCTTCGTTACCGGGCGTGTGACCCTTCATCGTGAAGGCGTACTGTTCATTTACCATCAGCAATACAACAAGCATAAAAAACGCCGATGGCACGATGCGTGTGGCCATATCCAAAAGCTTGAATCGGTCGAGATACAGTGGTTTCCGAACGTTGTTTGCTGCTAGTTGTCTTTCATCTACTATTTCCATTAGGAGGTCTCTCTTCCGGTTTGTTGACGGAACTCCCAAGTGAGTTGGGGCATATATCAATTTTGGGTTAATGCAGAGATCGGAAGACCCACCGTTTCTCGCTGGGCTCGAACCGAATATTCAGCAATTATTGTGCGCTAATCAGCTTACCGGAATATCTGCGAATGGTGTTTGATCTTGATGTGTCGTAAAAAGCGGGTGAGATCGCAGTTCGTAAGCGGAAATGCAATCTTTTTCATTGATCCATGCTTGCACCTTCAAACCAATCAGCCCCTTAGTCTCCTTCGAACTACAATTTAAGCTGGTTTCGGCTCTACTTCCGTCCCTCGCAGTTAAATCCTCGCCTCTGCTTGTCAACTGAGGGCGACAACCGCAAAAAATCTCGTGAGTCAGAGAGTTTCAACGATTTCATAATCTAGGGAACTCTTAAATTACCGATCCGGTTGTCAACGCGAGGCGACAAAGAGTCGATTGCCTTCACCCCAAAACCTTCAATAAATCAGGACCAAGCTCGCTTCTGACGAACGGCACGCCCCTTGTACTAGGGCTCATCGCCCGAGAGATACGTTTAGTCGACAACGACTTCAATCTCGAAGGGGTGGACAAAACCTATGAAGAGTGTGAACTGCAGCCTTCGAATGAGCTTGTTAGGTCTGGTGCTCACTAAATCTGCGAGGTACGTCCACTATCAGTCCTGGTTACTGATCTAACGTTGGTCCTTCCACCAGGTTCTGGTAGGTAAGGGCGCACTTGAAAAGTCACACAAACCCAAATCTAGGAGCAAAAAAGATGATTAAGAATTTTCTTCGCGATGAGAGCGGTCTTGAACTGTCGGAGTACGCGGTTGCCGCAGCGTTGGTTGCGATCGCCGTCGTCGCCGCATTTACACTGCTCGGCACGAACATCGGTATCAGAATCAACCAGTTGGCCAACACCATCAATCCAGGTGCCTAAGGAAATTGGCCCAAAGGACCAGGCGCGCTTTAGTCGAAGATCTTGAATTCGAGTAAAGCGCGCCAGTGGTCTTCCATCATTTAGTAGCGCAGACAATCCCCAGCTTCACAACCCCTCCAGTGATCCTGGAGAAATAACATGTACAAATTCCTCCAAAATGAAACTGGACTTGAAGTGTCTGAATCTGGCGTCCCGGGCCAGTTAGCCGCAGCGGCCGAAACCCGCGCACGGCTAAAGCCTGTTTAGCCAATGAAAGGCGCCTTCGAGGTACGCAGGAGATGTCCGAAACAGTTGCAATCATAGTTCTTCTCATACCGCTGGCGATCATCATTACTTATTACGATGTTCGTTATCGTCGTATTCCGAATCCCTTCGTATTAGCAACGCTCGCAAGTGGTTTAGCAATCAACTCCATATTTGGTGGGCTAGCTGGACTTTATGCGAGCCTGGGTGGTTGTGCCCTCGCGTTTGTCTTGATGTTCCTGCTGCACATTTTCGGAGCGATGGGCGCAGGAGACGTCAAGCTCTTTGCCGCAGTCGGAGCGGTTACCGGCGCATCCTTTGTCCTGCCGACTTTTCTCGTCGTGATACTGACTGGCGGCTTGCTTGGAGTAGTTTCGATTATTCGAGCCGGCGCGGTCATTACCACGATGCAACGAGTTTTGCAGATCTTGGTCGGATTGTTACCCGGCTGGGAGATGCCGAAGTTCGCCGTTCCCCCGGATCGCCGGCACACAATTCCTTACGGCGTAGCAATCACAATCGGCAGCATTATTTCAACAGCCATTTTTCGCGCCTGACACAGGCGCGGGAGTTTAACTGGTCACCCCTGATCACACGGAGACTCAATTATGCGCAACAAACGCTTTTTCATAGTACTGACCGGAGCACTTCTGTTCGGGCTGATGGCTGCCGTTACAGTCAGCAAGTATCTGTCTAACGCACAGGCCTACTCAAAGAACCTTAACCAGGTGGCTGTCGCCAAGGTGGCGATTCCACTGGGTACGAAGATCATCGCTGAGCAAGTCTCGATGGTCCAGTTCCCCAAGGAGTCGACGCCCGATGGCGCCTTCACTTCCGCCGACAAGTTGGTCGGGCGAGTGGCCGTCGTAAACATCCTTGCACGCGAGCCGGTTACCGAATCGAAACTCGCTCCGGAAGGTACAGCCGGCGGTCTTTCGGCAGTAATTCCTGAGGGCTACCGGGCAATGACCGTGAAAGTTGACGACGTAGTAGGAATCTCCGGCTTTGTCATGCCAGGCACACTGGTTGACGTGGTTGTGGTCATAAACCCAGAGCAAAAGAGCGCCCAGTTCCAGGGGCCAATCTCCAAGATCGTCTTGCAGAACATCAAGGTCCTGGCGAACGGTCAGAATATCGACAAGCCAGAAAACCAACGGGACGCGAACAGCGTTAAAGCCGTCACCCTCCAAGTCACACCTGAACAGGCAGAGAAGCTGGCACTGGCTTCCACGGAAGGCAGGTTGCAGCTTGTGATGCGCAATTCGATCGATCAAGGAGACGAGCAAACCACAGGCGTCGATAAACAAAAATTACTGGGCGGCGAACAAGCCAGACCCGCGCCGGAGCCTGGTTCGCTCAAGAGCGAGCAGCCCAAGCAAGAATTCAAGCCCATGCGCCGCGTTCGATCACACAGCGACGTTAAGCCGGAGGCGGCTGCTTCACCGGAGAAGCCTCGCTTGTCGGTTGAGATGATCGAAGGCGCAAAAAAACGCAGCGTTGATTTTCCGTAAGGGGAACCACTTACCTTACTGAAACCGATTGAAATTTGATGAAGCTGGTCCATTGACCGGCCACTATCTGAAGGAGCTACCGATCATGCACAGCCGTCCCTCGAACCTACGCCGTGTCAGCCTGCTGCTGGCGTCTTTAATACTCTTACTCGTCAATTCCGTGGCCCATGCCCAGGAGTCGACCTACAAGGCCTCCTTCGCGGTCAACAAAGATCCCATCGCTGTCAACGTTCTCGTTGGACAGTCGCGCGTGATCAACTTTGACAGACCAGTCGGACGCTTTTCGGTTTCAAATCCGGACATCGCGGAGGCGGTGCTGGTATCGCCCAACCAAGTGCTGGTGAACGGCAAGGCGTTCGGCCAAGTCAATTTCATTGCCTGGGAGCAGTCGGGTAGTGAGTATCTGGTGTTCGATGTTTATGTGAGAACCAATCTCTCACTGATCGACTCACAGATCCGCTCACTCTTCCCGAAGGACGACATTCGCATCAGCCAGGCGAACGGCTCGGTTGTGCTTTCTGGCAGCGTGGCAGACGCAAGGACCGCTGCTCATGTCCAAAGCGTGATTGAGGCTGCGGGCTTTAAGACTGTGAACATGTTGGAATCGCCCGTCAAAAGTATGTCTCAGGTTCAGCTGCAAGTTCGCGTCGCGGAAGTCAGTCATAACAGGGCGCGGGACTTGGGTACCTCCTTTGCGACCTCTAATGGCGGCACTTCCACTTTCTCGAACCCTGGTGGACCAGCTTCATTGACGAGCCATAGTGGCGAGGTGATGAACTCGAGCTTCGCGAGTTCAGCAGTGAATCTGTTCTTGTTTCAAAACGCATTGGGCCTGGCGACATACATTCGAGCACTGCAAACACAGGGCGCGTTGCGCGCGCTAGCTGAGCCCAATCTCATTGCCATGGACGGCCAACAAGCCAGTTTCCTGGCTGGCGGCGAATTCCCGGTACCTATCGTCTCGGGCGGTGGTGAAAGAAGCACAGTGAGCATCGTGTTCAAAGAATATGGCGTCCGTCTGAATTTCAAACCGACGATCCTTGATGAGGATCACATCAGGCTCGAGCTCGAGCCGGAAGTATCCACTATCGATTTCGCAAACGGCGTGAAATTTGATGGCTTTCTCGTTCCAGCTCTGCGAACCCGTCGTGCAAAAACCAGTGTGGAGCTGCGCGATGGACAATCGTTTGCCCTGGCCGGCTTGCTCGACAATAACGAACAGAAATCGCTCTCAAAGGTGCCGGTGCTTGGAGACATACCTGTACTTGGAGCGCTCTTCAAGTCGAAGTCTTTCCAGAAAAATGAGACGGAATTGATGTTTATCGTCACCGCTCAGATGGTTAAGCCAGTGAACCGCGATGACTTGCCACAGCTGCGCGGTATCGATGGCCTGAAGAATGGGTCTCCACTGGGTGTTGAGCCGAAGGGCGCAGAAATCCAGGGAAAGACAGGCTTCTCAACTTCTGGACAACAGACAGAGG
>JBKPAL010000232.1:0-2380 GCA_046726395.1 Acidobacteriota bacterium | reverse complement strand
ACATAATATGTATTATCAGACGCGAACAATATGGGGCGTTTAGGCTTAAATGGGCAGCGGGAATGAAGCTTCCCTATTGGATAGTGAGGCGGGACGTACTATCTGCGGGCTGAATGGCGAGGGCGTGATGCTCGATGCGTGCTTCGCGTTTGACGGCGCTGACTTGTGGGTTTCACGTTGGGGTCGGGGCCGACGTCGTCGAGAGTGTTTTCGACAACTTCTGGTGTTGGAGGATGCCCGTGCGCGAAGGCGAAGACGTGAAAGTGGTTGGCATTCTCTCGAAGGACTTCGATTTTTCCTTGGTCATATAGGCGGGATAACTCGTCCATGACAAACGTCTGCTCAGCTGCTGTCATGTACCGATAATAAATGTCGAATGCTAGCCCAGTGCCGTGAGGCGGCACATCGATTAAGGTCGCATTTGGATTCGTCATATGCAGCTGACGCTGATACTCATCTGTTCTGATCAGTGAGCTCACAGGCAACGGCCGCGCGAACTTCGCCTGATAAGCTGCTGCGATCTCCTTAAGAATGTTGAGCGCCGCCGGCCTTAGATAACTCAGCAGTCGCATCCTTAATGCGTAGCGCGAAACCGGATCACTTAAGTCGTATGGATGATTAGGGTTGTCTCGAGCGAATGTGTTGAGAGTCTCGTACTCACTGGTTAGCAGCTTGCGAGATTTAGGATTCGAATAGAACGTTTCGAGCAGCTTCTTTTCGCTGTTAAGCACAGTCGCTTCCCTCTGCGCTTCATTAATCTCAGTTTGCAGTTGGGATCTCTTATCACGGTCACGCTTTCTTGTTTGCTTTAATTCCTGCTGCAGCGTGTTAAGCGTTTTCTTAAGCTCTTCCAGTGAAGATTGTACGCGTGCATACTCCTGTTTCAATTCCACATCGCTACCGAAAAGAGGCACGCTCTTCCTGGACTCTCGGTCGTAGTGCGTGAACGGTTCGTCTGTGGCGCTCTTGCCCACACCATAAAGAATAAAACCATCATCGAGCGCTGGCACTTCCACCAGTTCGCCTTTCCTGATAACCCTGACGAGATCTGCGAAATCGTAAGGAGTCTCTATGTGGCTCTCGCGCGACTCGGCAACCTGGACACTCAAGAACCTGCGGCGATCTTCGTAATGTTTGAGCTGCGCAGGTACCTCAACTCGAACTTGTCTTCCCATAGGTTCGCCGCGGTCCTCTTCAACCTTCGCAACTGCTTCGTTCCATGGGTTGATGCTCGCAGCAGGTACTTCGACCGCTGGTATTGAGATCTGCGATCGATCTCGACACGCAAGGCCGAGTGACATCATCAAACATGTAAACAACACGATTGATGAACTACTGTTTAGACGAACGACTCTCTTCAAGAATCCCATCCGAAACTTCCCTGCTTGATCATCGTGCAACTCAGTTGCAGTGCTGCTCGCTTGACCGCCTTTCTGGCTTCACCTACATTAACCGCTTCGCCAAACAATCGGAACACATTTCGTCGGGAGCTTTCATACAAGTGGCAATAAAAGTCGAGAACCAGGTAGAGCGCAAACTACCAGAGAGTACGATCTCACAGATTGAAGCGGCATTCGATAGCTTGCCTCGCGAGCACACGCGCGGAATCGAACGCATAAGGCTTGTCGAATTCATTTCTGAACCTCGACTGAAGGGAACCTTCCAGACGACAGAACTGCCCGGCTTGTATCATCCCAAGCAAGGTCCCAAAGGTCCGTGGCTTGAAATTGCCATGGGTGTTCTGCTCCCCACTGATAAACCAATTCACAAGCGGATTGTTCCAAGGCTTTCCTTCAAGGGTAATCTCGCAGCAATCATCTTTTCGCTTGTTGGGCAACACTACCATCTCACTCTAAAGCATTCGTTGAAGCGGACGCAGTTAGAGCCGGCAGTACGAGCTTACACTGAGAAGCAGTTGAAGGCGTGGAATGAGAAACGACACAGCTTCCGTGCACGGCTTTTCAAACCGTTGCAGCCCACGCTGGAGCGATGGGCCAAGACTCTGCAGAAACGAGCGGAGAGTGAGAAGAAGAAAAGTTTGGCGAAGTGAGTGAAATTTAAAATTTTAAAATTTAAAAATGTCTGATCTCTGATCTGTGGGCTATTGGCCTTCCCCGTTGCTTTCGATATTTCTTGCAGCGAGCCTCAGCGCCGCGGCAACATCATCCAACTCAACACTCGACCTTCGGAACCGAAGCTCCAAACTAAACTCTTTACCAGGCGAGCTGTACTTGAACACGTAAGGCTTTAGTTCTGGTGTCACTCGCGGTCCCATTTCCTGCCGTCTGACTTCCCGCGCATCATCGCGAGTCAAACCACGCGATGCGATCTGGTTTGCGAGGCGCCGCATGCTCTCGTCATCTGGTTGTCTGACAATCTG
>JBKPAL010000231.1:0-10748 GCA_046726395.1 Acidobacteriota bacterium | reverse complement strand
GCCTTTGTGCTGATGCAGTACTTCGGTTACTTGCGCCGGGATATAGACCAGAATGGATATGACTTTTGGCTCGAAGTCCTGAACAATCGCGACCCAAACAACTACTCAGGGATGATTTGCGGGTTCATCACATCAGCTGAGTACCAATCACGTTTTGGTTCCGTCACACGCAGCAATGCTGATTGTCGCTAGAGCGGTTTGAGGGCATCAGACTGTTTCGAAATTTGGCCCGTATCATTTTAGATTTAGCTTTAGCCAACGCTTGCAACCTTCAGCCGCGTTGATGGACGGTGCGATCAAAATCTCAGCACCCTGCGACTCATAAAGTGAATCGGACATCTTTCGTCCGCTATGAAAATATTAATGTGGTCCTTCTTGCCGGGGAGCAAATTTCAGAACGGAATCTAGCCCCTCGATAAGGATTCAGTCCTGCGATTCACCTCTTCCCAATTTACATTCTGCAGAAACGCGTCAACGTATTTTGATGCGGCTGCGCCGTAGTCCATGTGGTAGGAGTCTCTTCGGGATATCTGTTTCATAAGTGCTCCTGACCTTGTTGCTGCTTAATACTCTCGTATAGTGCGTCATAGACGAATATTGCACGCTCAGCAGTCTCATGATCACTCTTAGTCACCAACGGAAAGCCATGACTTATTAATTGTAGTCCTCGCGCTGCCGAATGATTATCCAGCTGATCCTTGAAGTCGGCGGCTTGAACAATCCGAGCCATCTCGACAAGAACAGGATCTTCGAAAAATCGTTCATGAACCAGTGCGGCGAACGAGCACAAACCTGCTGCGTCTTTGTGTGGGTAGGTAGCGTTGGGAGCGTCGAACCCGATTGCATCTTGTGATGTTTGTATCGATGAAACGTCAGCAGGGTTGACGAAGATGAATTCGGCGTCCGGATCAATAAATCTACGGATGAGCCAGCAAGTCGCGGTGCGATTAACTCTTATCTGTTGGCGAGTGACCCACTTCATTATGACTCCAACCTAACTCGCGTACTTTTCTTCAACCGTTACGGCGAAGACAAACGTACCAATCAATCCTATAACTCCTGCTGCAATGAACGGCACTGACGGAGCGACGCTCCAAAGTAGACCACCAATAGCCGCGGCTGGAGTTATCGATAGACTTCGTACCAGGTAATAAAGGCCCACGGAACGTGCACGGACGTTGTCTTGTGCAAAGTCGACAATCATTGCTTTGCGCGCAGGCTCCCCGATCTCACGGAGGCCACCAATTACAAATGCAAGAACTAACAAGCCGAAACTTGAAGCAGCAATCACTGCCAAAGGGAAAAGTGCAAAACTCAAAAAGGTCGCGATCACAAAGGGTTTACGACCGACTTTGTCAGCGATCTTGCCCGCCGGAATATATACGACTATCGACGTAATCATCTGAATCGCTACAAGCGTACCGTATTGCGCAACACTGAAGTGCAACACATTGGTTACGTAGAGGATTGTGATGACGCCCGTCATGCCCTCGCACGTCCGTATGATCACGTCCGACACAAGCAGCCGTTTTAGAGCGGTGTGGAAAGTCAGCCAAACATTCACGATTCCGGCTGAGCGAAGAGAATTAATAGTGAGCTTAATTCTCGCGACAAGCAGCATCGCCACACTTGCGAGTGCGATTGTGATTAGCAGGCTGAGGTGAATTCCTCTCACGATTCCAAACCTGGCAATCAAAGCACCGCCGGCGATCGGTGCGATGACGATCGGTGCTCTTCTGAGAATCGATTGCACTGTGAACCCCATTGCACGTCGTTCACGCGGCAGCGCATCTCCGATTACGGCAAAAATCGCGGGCGATGCCATGCTTTGCCACGCCATGATCAAAGCCAATCCGATAAAGAGAAACGGCCAGGAAGGAGCGAGCAGGTAAACGAGATACCCTGCTGAAGCGAGTGCGACAAACGTGAGAAATGCCCGACGACGGCCCAAATGATCTGCCAGCCATCCGCCGGGATATTGATAAATGGCGTCGAAGAAATCTTCTGTCGTGCCATAGAGGCCAATAATCGGCGTGCTCGCGCCAAGCGCTTCCAGATACTTCGGGACGAATTTCTTCCAGAGCTCTTCACCCAGACCAACGATGAAAACCGCCGCCGAAGCTAATGAGACGTTCCGCTCGAGGCTGAGGTAATCGATTACCTTACCGTGCCAAGTTGAAGGTTGGTCGATTGAGACGTACTCGTTCATTAATCGCGATCACTTCTTTTTGGATCTGCTGGGCTTGTTTCGTCCACGCTTACGGGTGCTGCGTTCGTTGTTATCGCGTTCTTTACCGAACAATGTGAACAGGCCATCGAAGATAACGATGGACTGTTGTAACAACTTGCGATCATCCCGAAGACTGTCGCTCAAGCCGTTGATAATCGCATTCAGACCAGCCGCTTCAAGCCGATTGAATTTGTCGTCCCTGAGATCGATGTCGTGAACTATTTGTGCCAAATGTTGCAGACCTTGAATGTCGGTTAAGCCGAATCGCTTCAGCATCGTTTCGAAGGTGCAATCTTCACCATGATGCGTAAATTCGGCGTCGAACATGTCGAAGGGAATTGCTCCTTCAACCGGTTCATCGTCAGCAATGAAGTGAAACCGAGGTCGCTTATCGATGAACCGCGAAATGAGCCATGCGGACGCGAGGCGATCTATATGGAGGTTTCGTCGCGTGACCCACCTTCGATTCTGAAAGTCGGCCACCGAGAGCATTCCTGGTTTGCGGAGAGCGGTGGACATTTTCTTTGAAGGTTCTTGCGATAGGCGAATAGCTTTGACGGAACGTTCATACGCACTTATGGCATCAGCACGACCCTTTGCCTCGAAGAAATCGTTTGCAATCACACGTTCCAACTCGCCGTGTAGCTTGTCCAGTTCGGTTTCATGTGCTGCCAGGCGGGCTGGCGATAAATGTTTGGCGCGGGATTGTTCGCGAGTCGTTCCTGTCAAACCATCGAACTCTGCAGTCAGCGCAGCAAACTCTGCGTCACGAGCGCTGCGGAAAGCGCTAATAATTTCCTCGTCAGTTGCGCCTTCAACGGACCCAGCTCGAAAAACAGCAGCCTCACCGCCAGCCGACTCAATCTCCTGCTTCAACCATTGAAAGTCCTCGTGTGTCTTCTCGTTGGCAGGGAGGAGATAGACAGAATTCTTAATGGCAATCGCGCCGAGTTTTTGGAGTTTGCGCCAGATGCGAACCCGAAGATTCGTAGGTCGGGGAGGTAACTGATGAATCAGGAGTATCCAATCCTGGCTTGGGGTGGCTTGTCTTTTATGTAACATTGGATGTAGTGTAACGAGTGTTACAAAGGAGCGCAAGCCTGTACTCGGATACGAGCCTGCTGGCGTGTTATCTGCCAGCCCGAAGAGCAATGAAAGTTGATCCGTTGATTGCGCTGAGATCTGAGTGAGCTGCAGAGGAAGGAGTAAGAAATGGAACAGTTCTTTTCTGAGCAGTCGCGATTGCTCGTACTGATCGTCGCATGTGCCATACTCTGGTCACTCGAAACCCTCATACCGCTCAACAACGATGCAGAGACTCGAGTCCGTCGCGCCCTGCCGAACATTGGACTCACGATTAGTTTGGTGTTGACGAATTTGTTGCTGTCGTTTGGTTCAGCGCAAGTTTCTGCTTCTGTTCAAGTCAAACGGTTTGGACTATTTGCCTTGTTTACACTCTCACCTTGGATGGTCCTAATTCTCGGTGTTATAGGATTAGATCTATTTGCGTACATAGCTCATTTGTTATTACACAAATCATGGCTAGGTTGGCAGTTCCATCGCGTTCATCATTCTGACCCTGGCGTGAATGTCACAACCGCTTTCCGGCAACATCCGGGTGAAACGATCTGGAGAATGCTTTGGCAGGTCCTTGCAATCGCTGTCTTCGGGCTGCCGCTCGGTGTAGTAGCTGTTTACTTGACGATTTCCGCTCTCAATGCCCAATTGGAGCATGCAAACGTCAAGCTGCGAGATTCGTTCGACCGCATAGTGAGGTTAGTCTTCGTCACGCCGAACATGCACAAGGTGCATCACTCGCGTGAGCAGGTTGAAACTGACACGAATTACTCGAACATCCTCTCGTTCTGGGACAGGGTTTTTGGCACCTACACTGGAGGTGTCGATCTGCTTAAGTTGCAATACGGTTTGGATGGCTTTGACGACCAGAAAAAACAAACGCTGCCTGCGCTACTGGCTTTGCCATTCAGCACGGACGCCTAGTCAGATTCGAAGTAAACCAATAAAGATCCCAACTGATGGACTGTCTTCGGAGTAAGTGCTAGTTGGACGTAAAGGCATCCATCTTTACAAAAACTTCACAAGGTCTTAACGCACTCTTTGCCTTTCCTCTCGTTCATTCTACGTCTAACAGGCGACTACGAGTTCTGTGCGATGTCTAGATCAAAAGGGCACCGTTCATCTATCTATAACGTTGTTCTAAGGCTTCGACATCCAAAACATCGGACTACTGATGAAGAAAGTCTTATCGACTGGTCATCAAGTGATAACGCAGACCGCGTTAGACATTCAGAGGTTCATAGCTCGAGTAAAGGAAGTTGCTGTCTCAACCGCGAACCTTCGACACGACGGGAGATCGAATATGAAGTGGCTTTGGTCAATATTGTTAACAATAGTAATTGCGGGAAATATCTTTGCTCAGGATCCACGCATCGGGGACTCAGACGCTGGACCACAGGATAAAGGAGTACCTGTAGTTAAAAACTTAAGCTCACTAATAAATGATATTTTTGCGCCAGTCACCGACAAACTGAATCTTACTCTGGAGCAGCAGTTTCAGATCATCGCAATAGTTGCCGAGACCGAAGTCAGAGCCGGACCATTGTTGCAATCTTTGGCAGCGACCGATCGGCAGTTAAGCGAACTTCAATTCGCTGCAGTTCCGGATGAAAGTCGTCTGAAGGAAATCGCTGATCAGGAGGCAACGATCCTAAGTGAGTTCATCCAAATGAAAGTACGCGCAAAGGCTGGGATTTACCGACTCCTCACAACCGAACAACGAGCGATTGTGGTTCAACAATTCCGTTCCAAAACTCAACTTGAAAGGAATTTAGGATCAATCAGCATCTATTAAAGAGTCATTCTTTTCCTTTTTGTTGTTCGTCTAACCATCGTAAACGTCAACGGTAGTCGGATCCAAGATGACGACTTCTGGTGCGCTCCGAAGTAGGTTTGTTGCTGCCAGTGATTGCGTCTACCTGCCAGCTCAGAAGAGAAACACGCCAACGTATTTATGACAATAACGATATGCGGTAATGAACCGTTCCGCGAAGGTTGTACTTTTCCCGCGTCGATTGGGAACGGCGATTTCTGGTAGGCCGTATATTGCTTCAAGCTAAACCGTAGAGGTTCCTATTAACAGAAGTTTTATCTGCTCGTGTCGATTTTGGCGGGCGCCGTTCGACTTACCTTAAAGAAGTCTGATCTACGAGGTACCTTATTAGAGAGGAGCGAGAGATGAGCAGTGTAAGAGTACTAGTTGGCACCCGCAAAGGCGCATTTATTCTGACGTCGGATGGAAACCGGAAGAAGTGGGATGTTTCGGGTCCTCACTTTGCCGGGTGGGAGATTTACCACATGAAAGGGTCGGCTGCGGATCAGAATCGCATTTACGCGTCGCAAACCAGCGGGTGGTTCGGACAGATAATTCAGCGCTCAGACGACGGTGGCAAGACGTGGTTTCAACCGGGAACGCCGGTGGGCGAGCCGACTACCACGCCCGACGGGATGCCGAAGGGTGAAAGCAATAAGTTTGTGTATGACACTTCAGCTGAAACCGGCAAACCGCTCACTACGCATCAATGGTATGACGGTAATCCGAATCCATGGGAGTTCAAACGAGTCTGGCATCTCGAACCTTCACTCGACGATCCGGATACAGTCTACGCCGGTGTTGAAGATGCTGCGTTGTTCCGCTCGACTAACGGCGGACAGACGTGGCAGGAGCTTTCCGGATTGCGCGGTCACGGCACTGGATCTCTTTGGCAGCCAGGTGCCGGCGGCATGTGCCTGCACACGATTCTTTTGGACCCCAGCAATCGCGAAAGAATTTTCGTTGCCATCTCCGCCGCAGGTGCATTTCGCAGTGATGATGCAGGCCGAACTTGGAAGCCAATCAATAAGGGATTGCACTCGCAATATATTCCAGATCCCACAGCAGAGGTGGGCCACTGCGTTCATCGGATTGCGATGCATCGTTCACATCCTAACGTGCTGTTCATGCAGAAACATTGGGACGTCCTGCGCAGCAACGATGCGGGCGACTCGTGGCAAGAGGTCAGCGGAAACCTGCCAACCGATTTTGGGTTTGTGATTGATGTTCACGCTCACGAGCCTGAGACGATTTACGTCGTGCCGATCAAGAGCGACGGGGAACACTATCCGCCTGATGGAAAGCTGCGCGTCTATCGCAGCCGAACTGGCGGCAACGAATGGGAAGCACTCACCGAAGGTCTTCCTCAGAGCAACTGCTTTGTGAACGTGCTGCGTGACGCGATGGCAATCGACTCGCTCGATTCGTGTGGCGTGTACTTTGGAACGACGGGCGGACAGGTGTACGCATCGGCCGATGCGGGAGACACCTGGGCTCCTATTGTTCGAGATCTTCCGGCAGTGCTTTCGGTGGAGGTTCAGACGCTTCAATGATTCTGGTTGTAATGCCACCGCATTTGCGAACGCTCGCCGGCGTCACCGGAGAGGTAGAAATCGAGGTCGACGGCCAAGTGACAAGACAATCGATCCTCAATGCACTCGAGGCGCGGTATCCGATGTTGCGTGGGACGATTCGCGAGCACGCCACGGGAGAGCGCCGGCCGTTCCTGAGATTCTTTGCTTGCGGCGAGGATGTGACGCACGAATCGCCGGACGCAGCGCTGCCCCAAGAAATTGCGTCGGGAAAGGAGCCGTTTTACATCATTGGTGCAATCGCCGGCGGTTGAGTAATTTTTCGTGTTGTTTCGTGTCGTTTTGTGGATTGTCCATTTCGCCGGAGAAAAGCTGTGCGATTTATCTAAGCGCCCTTTGTATGATCAGAAACGGACGGATCCACGAAACGACACGAAACAACACCAAAACCGTGATAAAGCAGGCCCGCCGCGTAGGAAGTTGAGCTCGTGATGCGTCCGCAAGCCTTGTTCGGGATCGGTCTTGTTATCAGCTTTATCGCGTGGGGGATAGTCGCGTGGCGATACATCTGGCCGGACTGCGTACAAGACCCGTGCAAATGCACTACCACCCATTGCTCCTCCATGCCTTTCGCTGCGTCGGTTTGGCGTTCCTAATACGTTAATAGCGCAGTCAGGAAGGGGCAGTCGATTGATTCAACATCTGTCAATAGCGCAGTCAGGAAGGGGGCAGTCGATTGATACAACAGTGAGTAGATTCAAGGCGCCCCCGCTCAATGTTAGACACCACTCATCTAATCAGTAACTAAACTGCCTAAATATACTCAATGTTGCAATTGATGAACCTTGAGCGGGGGCGCATTGAATCTGGAACATCTTGAATCTAACGACTGCCCCCTTCCCAACTGCGCTATTGACACATCTTGAATTGCTCTTCCTGTCTTCTTCGGCCTTCCGAAAACCTCCCCATCGTACTCAAGCTTTAACTGTTCGCTCCGGAGAATGTCGTTGCTTGCAGCCTACTGCTTCAACCTTTATCTCCTTCTCATAAATCTTTGCACGAGAGTTCTAAAAATCTTGATCTGGGATTCCCTTCGGTATATATATGGCGCAACCACATATGGAGACAGCATATGCTTGATCGCGATCTAAAAAGAGGCAGCACGGAAATGCTGATTATGGCCATGGTGGAGGATCGACCACGCCACGGCTATGAGATTGGGAAGTTAATCGAGCAGCGCTCCCAAGGTGTGTTGCAATTTCACGTCGCCTCGCTCTACCCACTCCTTTATCGTCTGGAGAAACGTGGCTTGATTAAGGGACGTTGGGTCGAAAAAGCCGGAGAACGCCGGCGGCGCTTTTACACATTGACGGCAACAGGTCGCAAGACCCTGGCAGAACAGCGCCGAACGTGGAAAGACTTTTTCGCCGCGCTCGATCTGGTGGCGGGGATTAATCCTGCGTGAGGTGACGCAATCATGCCTGATTGGAAGAAGGAGATCAGAGAGAGTCTTGCAAGTTTGCGGTTGGCGCCCACGCGTGAGGCCGAGATCGTCGAAGAGTTGGCCCAGTATCTTGAGGATTGCTACGAGGAGATGCTAGCCAATGGTACGACAGAGGAAGATGCCTGGCTCACGACGTTGGAGGAGTTGAGGCAGAGCGAACTGTTGTCGCAAGAACTGCGCAAGGTCGAGCGCCCAGTAGCGCAGGAGCCGGTGGTCTTTGGAGCAAGGGGAGCCAGGAGCACCAATATGCTACGGGATCTATTGCGAGACTTGCGCTTCGGGGTCCGAATGCTGGTCAAGAGCAAAGGCTTCACGATGGTAGCCGTGCTTTCGCTGGCGCTTGGGATTGGTGCGAACACCGCGTTATTCAGTGTCGTGGATGCCGTGCTGCTGAAGACATTGCCGGTTGCTGAGCCGGAACGGTTGGTGCTGTTTGCATGGCAAGCCGGACTCCCATTCAGAACGAGTGGCATGAGCGGCACGTCAAATGTGACCGGGCCACCAGGTACACGCGGGCTTTCGCTGTTTCGCTACGAAGTCTTTGAGAAGATGCGCCAGGCGCAGGCGCAAGCGACGGAAACTCCCCTTAGCGATTTCTTTGCTTTCGCTCCGATACATGAAGTGAGCGCGGTAACGGGCGACCAGGCGGAGATCATCAACGGGCAAGCCGTGTCCGGCGGCTATTACACAGGTCTGAGAGTGCAACCGAGCTTGGGACGCGGGATCACTGACGAGGATGATGAGCCGAGTGCCACGCCAGTAGTGGTGCTGAGCCATCAGTTTTGGCAAGAGCGGTTCAATGCGAATCCCGCCGTCATCGGTCAACAACTAAGACTCAACAAGCTGTCCTTTACCATCATCGGTGTGACGCCGCCCGCCTTTACTGGCACCTCGCAAGTGGATTATCACCCCGCCGTCACCGTCCCGTTTGCCTGCGAGCCGTTGCTGCGGGGTGAGCGCAGCAGATTAGGCACGGCGAACCAGCCAGGCGTCTGGTGGATAAATTTGATGGGACGGCTCAAACCAGGCTCGACATACGAACAGGCGCGCGACAGCTTGAACGGCGCTTTTCAAGCCGCCGCGTTGGAGGTCATGCCGGCACCGCGCAAAGCGGACCAACCAGCGCAACTCGAACCGAAAGATTATCCGCACTTGATCGCGGAATCCGGCAGCCGTGGGATGCTGGACAGGCGCAGACGGTATTCACCAACCATCTATGGATTGTTTATCGTGGTGGCGCTGGTCCTGTTGATTGCATGTGCCAACGTGGCGAACCTACTGCTGGCGCGATCTGCCTTGCGCGGTGCAGAGATCAGCGTGCGGCTGGCGGTTGGCGCGGGGCGTTGGCGTCTAGTCCGGCAACTGCTGACCGAAAGTGTGTTGCTCGCAGCGTTGGGCGGCGCGGTCGGCGTGCTCTTCGCGTTCTGGGCCAAGAGCGCGCTCCTGGCATTGACCGACAAAGACACGGGAATCTTGCCCAATGGCATTGAGCTCAATCTGAATTGGCGTGTGCTGGTCTTCACGCTGGTCGTCTCGCTACTGACCGGCGTGCTGTTCGGCTTGGCGCCCGCGTGGCGCGCGACAAGCCTGGATTTGGCCACCTCGCTCAAACAGAGCCGCCGTACGACGGGCGCAGTGTCGCGTTTGAGCAAAGGGCTGATCGTCGCGCAGGTCGCGTTGTCATTGCTGTTGTTGGTCGGCGCGGGTTTGTTCATCCGCACGCTCTACAATCTGCAACGAGTGAACCTGGGCTTCAATCAGGAGAACTTGTTGCTCTTCAGGTTGCAGCCGCAACAGGGCGGGTACAAAGACGAACGACTGCTGCAGTTCTATCAGCAACTCTTTGCGCGGCTAGATAAGCTGCCCGGCGCGCGTGTGACGACGTTCGGGAAGGTCGCACTCATCGCGAACGATAATTGGTTCTTTGATATCTTGCTGCCCGGCGAGACGGAAATGACTGCCGGGGGCAAACACATCACCAACCGGCAGGCGGTGCGCGAAAACTATTTTGCGACGCTGGAAATCCCGCTGCTGCGCGGGCGCGGCTTCACGGCGCAAGATGACCAGCGTGCGCCCAAAGTCGCCGTCGTCAGTCAAACCTTCGCGCGCCAGTTCTTCCCCAACGAAGATGTGCTAGGCAAGCGTGTCACGGTTATCGACAACAAACGTGAAGTCGAGATTGTCGGCGTGGTGGCCGATACCAAATACATGAACCAGCGCGAGGAGATCAAACCGCTGCTTTACACTCCGTGGCAACAAGAAGGCGAAGTGATCGGCGAGATGCATTTCGCCGTGCGCACCACGGGCGAACCGACCGCGCTCGCCGCCACGGTGCGCCAAGTCGTGCGCGAACTGGACAGCAATCTGCCAGTCACAGAAGTGAGCACGCAAACTGCGCGCGCGCAGGCCACGTTGGGACAGGAACGCCTCTCGGCCCGGCTCTTGAGTTTCTTTGGCGGGCTGGCGCTCGTGCTCGCGGCCATCGGACTGTTCGGCGTGTTGGCCTATTCGGTTACCCAACGCAGGAACGAGATGGGCATCCGTATGGCGCTTGGCGCGCAAGCGGCGAACGTCGTGCGGCTAGTCGTCTGG
>JBKPAL010000230.1:0-13721 GCA_046726395.1 Acidobacteriota bacterium | reverse complement strand
GTTTGATCGAACCCTTCGTGCGGTTGCTGCCAAAGAAAACAAAGAATCTTTCGTTCGATTACAAAGCACTGCGATTTGTGACAGGAGTTAAGTACGACACTGTAGCGCGGCACCACGTTTGGTTCGGTTCCTTCACGCCTGAAGAACAGTCTGAGCTCCTGACGAAGGACGTCTTGGATTCAACCGATGAGGACGTTTATCGCCAGGCGCGACAAATGGTCGCCGCGTGTGATGCTTCTGACCTCGTTGAGCAAATGCAGAACTTGGACACCCGTCTTTATCTTGCTGAAGACATTCTTACCAAAGTGGATCGAGCAAGCATGGCAGTGTCTCTTGAAGTGCGTGCTCCGTTTCTCGACCCTCGCGTGGCAGAATTCGCCGCTTCGTTGCCTTCGAACTACAAATTGAGAGGCAGCAAAACGAAATACATTTTGAAGCGAGCAGTAGCCGATCTCGTTCCGCCATTTGTCAGAAGAAGAAGTAAGAAAGGTTTCGGTGTGCCTGTCGCCGAGTGGTTGAAAGGTAAGCTGCGACCGTTAGCGCGCGATCTGCTCTCGCCGGAAAGAGTGCGACGAGCGGGAGTCTTCAACGCAAATTACATCACTCGTTTGCAGGACGAACATGAGCGTGGTGCAGCAAATCATCGCAAGCTGCTTTGGACGTTGCTGATGTTTGAGTTGTGGCACGAAAGCTTCATCGAGACAGCTCGCCGGATTGAAACTTCGGTAATTAGCAGACAATGATGGACGGTGAATCGTAATTGGGAGATCCGGTCCTCCAGGCTTTTCTGGAACTTGACGATTGGTGCCGCCAGCGGAACTTTTCCGGTTACGATCCTTTTGATGCGCTAAATAGCCAACTCTTTCAATCTCTTCCTTTTAAAAACTCGCCTGCCGCGCGTCTCATGTGGACGCAACTCGTAAAGCGTTCCCCCGTCGACCTTCGTCGCGTCACTCACGTAGCACCGGGACAGAATGCTAAAGGCATCGCACTCTTCGCCCTGGCGGCGCTCGCAAACTATCGCCGCGCGCAATCAGATGAAGCTGAAACACGAGTGAGGACTCTCCTTCAGCAATTGATTAACTTGCGGATTGTTGGATGTACAGGTGCCGCGTGGGGCTACAACTTCGATTGGCAGTCTCGCGTCTTCTTTGCTCCAAGAGGTACGCCGACCATCGTGCCTACTGCTTTTGCTGCGCGTGCTTTTATAGAAGCCCACAATGCATTCGCAGACGAAGAGTATTTAAAGATTGCTCGTGATACATGTGATTTTGTGCTAACGGATTTGCCGCGAACCATAGACACACAAGATGCAATTTGCTTTGGCTATAAGCCGGGGAGTTCGGATCGGATTTACAACGCGAGTCTTCTCGCGGCAGAAACACTCGGCAGTGTCGCTTCGCTTACGCATGAGTCGGAACTATCTGAGTTCTCGATTCGAGCCGCGCGTTATGTAATTGGGGCTCAAAGATTAGACGGTTCGTGGACCTATGGAGCTGATGAACGACAGTCGTGGGTCGACAGTTTTCATACGGCATTTGTTCTCGGTTCACTCAATCGAATCATCAAGGGTTGCAATGCGCAGAATCTGGAAGGCTTCCATTTGGCACTTAAGAGTGGTTATGAGTTTTGGCGGAAAAGCTTCTTTCTTGCTGACGGTTGGCCGAAATACTACGATGACTCGCCCTATCCAGCCGATGCGCATTCTGCCGCTACTGCCATTGCCACTCTTTGTGACTTGAGAGAAATCGACGACGGTGCATTGGCGCTGGCAGAGCGAGTCGCTAATTGGTCGATTGACAACCTGCGTGATCCCAGCGGCTTCTTCTATTATCAGCGCCGAAGGTTTCATACAGTGCGAACACCGTTCATGCGTTGGAGCCAGGCGTGGATGTTGTATGGTCTGTCACGACTGCTGGAAGAGAAGACCAAAGCAAAGAATGGAGTAGCATAAGCCAAATGATCAGAGTTGGAGTTATAGGCTATGGATATTGGGGACCGAATCTGGTTCGCAATTTCATGGAGGTGCCAGGTTCAACAGTTGTGGCTGTCTGCGACTTGCAACCGGAGCGCTTGGTCCAACTGCGCCGTCGTCACCCTTCATTAAGAACAGTCAACGACAGCAAAGAGATCTGCGATGCGACCGATGTCGATGCCGTTGTTATCGCCACGCCAGTCTTGTCACATTTCGATTTGGCGATGTCTGCGCTTAAAGCTGGCAAACACGTGCTCGTCGAAAAACCTCTAGCTGCCAGCTCCGAGCTTGGACAACGTTTAATTGACGAAGCTGCCAGGCGGAACCTCGTGCTTATGGTGGACCACACGTTCATCTACACTGGTGCCGTTCGCAAGATACGTGAGGTGATAGCGAGCAATGCCTTGGGAGACATCTACTACTACGACGCCGTGCGGGTTAATCTCGGATTGTTTCAGCATGACGTCAACGTTGTTTGGGATCTCGCGATTCACGATCTATCAATAATGGACTACGTGCTTCCTTCGCGAGCACTAGCTGTGTCGGCAACCGGTATGAGCAACATCCCGGGCCAACCGGAGAATGTTGCGTATATCACCCTCTTCTTTTCCAATCCTCAGATTGCTCACGTCCATGTGAACTGGCTTACCCCGGTGAAGGTGCGACACACTCTGATCGGCGGAAGTGAGAAGATGATTCTTTATGATGATCTGGAGCCCAGCGAGAAAGTGAAGATCTACGATAAGGGCATCACGGTTTCCCAAAGTCCGGAAGCCGTTTACGAGCTGCTTGTGAGTTATCGTTCAGGCGACATGTGGGCACCACGACTTGAGAATACCGAAGCGCTTCATACTGAAGCGCTGCACTTCATAGACTGCATTGAGAACAAGTTGCGACCTGAGTCTGACGGTCAAGCTGGACTGCGGCTTGTGAAGATTGTCGAAGCCGCGGAACGCTCGCTGCGCGCCCGCGGTCAACTTGTAGAGATCGGCTAATCCGAGATCGCCATGCGCATCTGGATCGATCTGGCAAACTCCCCACACGTTCCTTTCTTCCGTGCGTTAATTCCCGAATTCACCAATCGTGGACATCACGTCGAGATCACTGCTCGTGACTTCGCCGAAACTGTAGCACTTGCTGAGGCCTCGTTTTTGAACGCTGAAACCATTGGTGGTTATGGCGGCAAAGAACTCTCCGGTAAGGCGGGAAATCTTTTCATGCGCGCGGTTGAGCTCAGTAAATGGATGCGTGGCCGGCACTTCGATCTCGCTGTCAGTCATAACTCCTACTCACAAATTGTGACTGCGAGAGCCAGACGTCTTCGGACTATTACATTGATGGATTATGAACATCAGCCTGCGAATCATCTTGCCTTTCGCCTGGCGACGCGAGTTATCGTTCCGGCGGCATTTCCTGTTGAGGCACTGCGACGATACGGGGCCAGGTCGAAGAAGGTGCGACGCTACTCAGGTACTAAAGAGGATGTCTACCTGGCTGACTTTAAGCCTGATCCGGGATTCAGTTGGCAGCTAAACAGTATGGGCGTCGAACCGAACGACATTCTTGTAGTGATGCGGCCACCGGCTGTTGAAGCGCTCTATCATCGTTTCGAGAATCAGCTGTTCGACGACTTGCTAGACAAGCTCTGTGCGATTGATGGGGTTCGGATTGTGTTGCTGCCACGCAGCAATTCTCAACGTAAGGACTATGAGGCGCGGAGATCAGAGAAGTTGATTGTTCCTTCATCGCCACTTGATGGGACGAATCTAATCGCAGCGAGCGATCTGGTTATCAGCGCGGGTGGAACCATGAATCGCGAGGCTGCAGCTCTGGGAGTACCCGCGGCGACGATATATGCAGGCAAGTGGGCCGCGGTTGATGAGGAGTTATGCCGTAGTGGACGTCTTATGCGTATCTCGTCGGCAGAGGATCTGAGTCAACTGCCAATTAGAAAGAAACATAATGCGATTCCTCGAGCGGCGGTAAACGTGAAAACCCAGGTGGTAGATTTGGTTTTGGAATAGTTCAAATGATTCAACGTCAAGAGTGCAGTTGGAGGGCAAGCGCTGGGGTATACCGATCACACTAGAATCTCTCAGTTAGGAAGGGAGTAAGTATTAGAAGCGCCCTACCAGAATCGCGCAGTCGGGAAGGGGGCAGTCGGTAGATTCAACTTTCGCGATGTTCAAGACGCCCCCGCGCAACATTGAATGCCACTTTCTATGTTTGTAGCTACATGCCTTGTGGCTGATTTATTGATTCAACTTTGATGCTCACGAAACTTGAGCGGGGGCGCCTTGAGTATAGCGACTGTTGAATCTATTGACTGCCCCCTTCTCAACTGCGCTTCTCAAGGTTGATGCATTCAAAATTCTGAAGGGTTCTGAATCGTTTGGTGTTCTTGTACTATTGCTATCCAAATGCGAGCTGAACGAATCAAAAACAGAATGACCGCAGCCAGCGCCGTACGCGTACCCGCGCGCGCACCAGGCTGGGTTACTCCAGCCGTCAGGGTTGCCCTGATAGTGACGGATGCCTTTGTTGCCGCTGTCAGCTTCTGTCTCGCGTTTTATATTCGTGAAGGGGGACCATTAATTCAGTCCCACTCGGCCGGTGGATTCTCCTGGAGCGCAAGGTTTGGACCTTATGGAACGCTCCTGGTCTTTGTAGTACTGATTCGGTTGCTCACTTATCAGTATTACGACCTCTACCGTCTGCGCGGCGAGTTCTCGCTGGTCGATGACGGCATCCGCGTTTTCAAAGCGACGGCTATCAGCTCGCTGCTCATAGTCGCAGCCGCTTTTCTATATCGCGGTGGCTTTCAGTACCGAGCGTTCTCCTATTCCCGCGTCGTATTTCTCCTCGATTTCTTACTCGCCTTTACAGCGACGCAGTTGTTGCGGTTTTTGCTTCGCTCAGCGCAAACGTTTGTCAGGCAGAAGGGAATCAACCTTATTCCCACGCTCGTTGTTGGCCGTGGTCCAGAAGCATCGCTCTGCATTACTGAGATGCGCGAGCGGCCTGCGCTCGGTTATCGAGTGATTGGATTAGTTGAGTGCAGCCGAAGTCAGGATCATCTGAGCGAGACATATGAGGGCGTGCCCGTCATTGGTGACTTGAAAGGGTTGCCGGAAGTCATCAGGGAGTCGCGTGCGAACGAGGTCATCATTGCCGATCCTGAAGTGAATGGTTCCGAGTTGTTTGATGTGATGATGAGATGTGGACGCGGTCACGGGGTGGAGTTTCGCATTGCTCCTAGTCTCTTCAATTGCCTTCCCCGAAAAACGGAGATCGATCAAATTGGGCCGTTGCCCATGATTCGGCTCTTCCGCGAACCGCTTTCGAGTTCCGCACGACTTGTTAAGCGCACCTCAGACATTGTAATCGCGTCGCTTGGTCTCGTGCTCTTCGCGCCGTTGTGGTTGCTGATTGCTCTTTTAATTAAACTTGATTCGAAGGGGCCAGTCTTCTACATGCAGGAGCGGGTCGGCATGGATGGGCGGATTTTCCTTGTCTACAAGTTCCGCACGATGCGCGCTGGAACTGATGACGAGATTCACAAAGAGTATCAACGGAAATTCATTGCCGGGCGTGCTGAAGCAAACGTCGGCGACGCAGAAAATCCTGCCTATAAACTGCGCAACGATCCGCGCGTTACGCGCATTGGTCGGGTGCTACGTCGGCTTAGTCTCGATGAAGTGCCGCAGCTAATAAATGTGCTTAAGGGCAATATGAGCGTAGTTGGACCACGCCCACCAATTGCTTATGAGGTTGAAGCTTATGAGCTATGGCATCGCAAGCGTCTCGACATGAAACCAGGTGTTACCGGGTTGTGGCAGGTGTCGGGTCGCAACCGGTTGCCGTTCGAGGAAATGGTTAAGTTGGATCTCTTTTATATTGAAAACTGGTCCGTACTGTTTGACTTGAAAATTATTCTGCGCACGGCACTGGTCATTTTTCGTGGCGATGGATACTGATTCCTGGCCCTCCGCGTATTGCGTACTAATCGATCCATCCGCTACCGCGAGATGGTACTGACTCCTGCTAGGGCAAGTTCCAACAGCAGCACTTTCTTAATTCCCCGATAGAGCGGTTCGATCTCGCAGCTCTCGGTTAACGCGTGCGCGTTGCTGCATGGTCCAGCGCCAGTAGAGATTGACGGAATACCTGCCAGCAAAGCTGCACTCGAGTTGTTCGAGCCTGTTGGTGTAATGGGCGGATTGAAACCCATAGCTCGATGCACAGCTTCGGCAATCTTCACCATAGGAGAATCTCTGTGGCCGGGAATAACAGCAGCGGGAGAGGTCGAGATCACGTCGGTTTTTAGCCTTACGTTCGCTCGGCGTGCTTCTTCCTGGAGGATTGCGGCAATCTTTCGAGCGAGATCGGCAATCACCTCGTTGCTTGTTGACCTGAGATCCACTGTGAACCAGGCGTCGGCGGCCTTCGCGTTAACCACTTCGGAGCCACCAAGCATTCCGATGTTTAAGTTCGATGGCGGACTGTTGGGAACCCTCACCTGATAGATTCGGGAGATGGCACGTGCTAGAGGCAACGTTGCCGAATAGGGTGGTGTGCGTGAGCGCGTGTGACCGCCGGGTCCTAAGAAATGATGGCGATACCAGTTGATGCCAATGCCTGCGTACGTGAATCCTTCAAAGCCGCCATCCAAAGCGACATAGTAATCGACCTTGCCCTTGTTCTCCTTTACGAAATGCTCTGCGCCTGTGAGGCCGCCTTCTTCATCGGTTGTGAATACGAAGATGAGGTCACCGCGAGTCTGAACCTGAGCTGCATCCAGGGCCCGAATGGTTGCAAGCAACGCCTCGATGTTGCGCGTGTCATCGCCAATACCAGGAGCATAGACGCGCCCGTTGCGAACTGCGGCTTTAATCTTCAACCCGGGCTGAAAGACTGTGTCGAGATGGGCGTCAAAAACAGTGGTTGGCCCGCCTCCCGTTCCTTTGCGCACTGCAATGAGATTTCCCGCCGCATCGTAGCGAATGTCGGTGAGTTCGTACTTCCTGAGAAGGTTTTCAATGTAAGCAGCACGCTCCTTCTCATGTCCTGACGGTGCGTTGATCTCGGTGATGGCGATCCACTCTTTGAGAATCGCGTCGCGATTCTTGTCTATATGGGCCATCGCCGCGACAACGCGCGGATTCTCTTGGATAGACTTTACCTGTTCTGAGTAAGGGTTAGGATTTTGTGCTGAAGCTGAAGTGACTATTCCGCAGAGTGCCAAAAACCAGAGCCCGGTGCTCCTCAACATCGACATCTAATTTCCTCGTAAATTGAATTTTGACTGGCAGAAATCATTCTACTGTTAAGGAGAGGTTCGCGGAAGACAACTCTTGGTGCAAGAAGTCTGTTATCGAGTAAGAAGGATTGTTGGAGGTTTTAAGCTAGAAAGTGAATTGCGCCTGGCGGACCTTTGCTTCTCTCATCCGAATTATCTGGGCGGAACTCAGCCTCGATGTACAATGGTCCGCGAGGGCTCGCTGGGGTGAGAAACAGGCGAGTGCTGTTAGATTCCTCTAGTCTCTAATCGGCACTGTTCGCAGCGACGTACATATCGTTGCCATGCGGTTTGTGCCAGCAGTTCGAGTCGCCGGTAACGATTGATGTCAGACTCACGACGGGCTGCATTTCGTGCCTCTGTTACCTGCCTCCAGGTAACGAAAGCCTCATTCCTTTGACGATAAGTCAGCAGGGGACTCGAACTTCGCGTCGATTGAAATGACCTTAGCAACTTCTTCACCTTCACTCTGAGCGTCTAGAGAAAAACTACAAATCAGGAAAGAGTCCTTAGAAAAGTCTCAAAGTTTTATCAAAGCGTTTCCCGTTTATTGAGACGTCTCCGTCTTTCACAATTCACACTAAAATACCGCCTAAATGCGAAGGGGCGATCTCCTGTCGCCCTTTCCGGTATGAATTGAATGACTCAAGTGATCACTCGAAAACGATTCCATCTCCCATCACGATACCGTCGCCCATCACGACGCCGTCACCCATCACAACTCCATCGCCCATCACGACGCCGTCACTAATCATAATACCGTCCCCCATTACGACGCCGTCGCCCATTACTACACCATCAGTGACCATGATGCCGTCGCCCATCACGACGCCGTCACCCATCACAACTCCATCGCCCATCACGACGCCATCACCAACGATGATCCCTTCGCTGAGCAAGTGCCCGTTGCTGAGCCTCAGGAAATCTCCCATTACTACTCCATCACCCATCACCACACCGTCTCCAACAACCGGTGATTCCTGAATGGTGATACCCGAGCCAAGAAGAACTGCATCGCTCAGAATCAGCCTGCCACCGTTCACGACGCAATCACCCATGACAACACCGTCGCCCATCACGACACCATCGCCCATCACGACACCATCGCCCATCACAACACCGTCGCTAATCAGCAGGCCATCCCCCATCACAACTCCATCACCCATCACGACACCATCACTGATTATGATTCCGTCACCCACCATTATTCCGTTAGCCAGAAGGGGTTGATTTCTAAACAGAATCCCATTCGCGTACAGCACGCGATTGCTAATGCGAATGGTTTCGCCACCAATTGTCGTCG
This sequence comes from Acidobacteriota bacterium, assembly GCA_046726395.1. Taxonomy (GTDB): domain Bacteria; phylum Acidobacteriota; class Blastocatellia; order Pyrinomonadales; family Pyrinomonadaceae; genus PSRF01. Next base: position 5,144 of record JBKPAL010000230.1, on the reverse strand, counting down.
ATTGAATCGCGTTCAGTGCTGCGCCACCCTGGAAGAACCGGTCACCGGCTCGGAGATGACCCGCGTTGTGGGAGGCGGCCCCGGCGAGCTGTACGGCCGCAGCGGCATTCAGCAGGCCAGCGCCCTGTGAGAGAAGGGACTGTGCCTTGCTGCTGAAGCCCGGAAGCGCTTGCGCTGATTTGACGAGAATCGCCTTTATCATCAAAGGCGTCAGCGACTGATTTGCGTCGAGCATCAGTGCGACCGTACCAGCGACAACCGGGGCCGCGAATGAAGTTCCCGAATACGTGAAATACAGGTTTGTGCGTGTTCCTGGGACGGTTGGTTGGACCACTCGTTCAGGCGCGATGTTAGCGAGAGTGGGGTTCGGCACCTGCGACATTGCGGCAACGATTCTTCGTCCTGGAGCAACGATGTCTGGCTTAACGAGGTGATCAAAGCGAGTTGGTCCTTTTGAGGAGAACGCCGCGATCGTGTCGTCAGAACGTCGGGCCGTTCCATGACTGTCTGCCGCGCCAACGGTGATTGCATACGGACTGTTTGCCGGGCTGCTGATACCGCCGTACACCAGTCGATAAATCGGTGAACCGTCTGGATTGTAACCAAGGATCTCTTCGGTGCGGCCCATGTTCCCGGCGCTGCAAACCACAACGATGCCGGCGCGGACAGCCGCCTCAACTGCTCTGCAGAGAGGATCGAAGTGGAAGGATTCCCGCACTGGCGTTCCCATGCTGAGGTTAATGACGCGGATGTTGTAACGCTGACGATTTTCGATGACCCAGTTCAGAGCAGCCAATACATTACTTGCGCGGCCCACTCCGTTTTCATCAAGCACGCGAACGTCAATCAGATCTGCTGCGGGAGCGATACCGGCATAGTTCGCTGCGTATCCAGTTGATGCCGAGCCGCTGCCTGCTGCCACGCTTGCTACACCAGTACCGTGACCATCTGCATCGCCACTCCTGCTGCTTCCGCTAAAATCAACTGCCGCAATCACCCTTGATCCACTTGGTCTAATGAAATCTGGATGGTCAGCGCTGATGCCGCTGTCGAGGATTGCTAACGTGATGTTGTTGCCATTGAAACCCGACGTGAAGGGCCCTGTTCCTAAGCGAACCTGATCTGCGCCGGTGGTTTGGCTCGTTACATTCATTTGTGACTTCACCGGGCGATCTGGAGCGATGTATTCAATGTCCGTTCGTTGGCCCAGGTTCTGCAACTCATTCAGCGGAACGTCGGCGACTATAGTGTTCAACGAAGAATAGGTTGCGCGTTTCGTTCCTCGCGCATTTAGAAGAGCGTTGTCATGAGCCGTCGAAGGAGCACCCTTTGTCTGCATCAGCACGCGTACGGTCGCACTCGAGCTCATGGTCGATGCGAACTCTGGAGCGATCTTTCTTGCGTTGACTCGATGGCCTTGCGCAGGAGCAGCGAATGTAGCGAGTGGCGCAAGCGAGACTATCGCGAGGCTGACGATGCTTAGGGAGGCTGTGATTCGACGGAACATTGTAGGGGGTCCTTTCGGGCTGCTCTTTCCCTTGATTTCAAAACGTGCGGTTGTCGGTTCCGGCATCTGCTTTTTCAAGCGATGTGCCATTCATTACGATTTCTTGGAGAGGGACATAAGTGCCTAAACCGCAACACTTACGAGCAGACGACGCGACAGCAAAGGAAAGCACGCAAATAGAGGAATAATGGATACTCTGTATCCAAAACGAGAGAAACTCTCGAGATTATTGAGGATTTATTAGCTTTTTGGGGAAGTCGGCGGCTTACTTGAATGTGGAAACGAAGTATACAGTGGCTAGCGGGTATCCATAGCGGAATAGCTAGCGGCATGCGCTGAGGATATGAGTTCGGGGTGTCACTGGCTTTGGCCACTCATCAGCCGCTGGGCTTTTTGCTCTAGTTCCTGAGCCTCTTTGTTCAGCCGGTCAGCTTTCACCGTAGCCTCGTTCCTCTTCAATATCACTGAGTCTGTTATTGCATCCGGCAGCCATGACTCAGCTCGCTCACGTGTCGCCGCCGTTGCTTCAACTCTTTTCTTGTTGGCCTCAGCGACAAGCGCGAAATACTGTGAGTAGCTTCCCCTTAAGTTCATTTTCGAAAGCTTGTCCGCTCTCACTGCTGCGTCAATAAGCGCTGAGCTGATCTGGTCCAGCAAGTCCATCTGCGCCCGTGCAAGTGTCTTAACCGCTTCTCGATCTTTGCTTTGATCCAACTTACTCAGTTCCTGCTCCTTGGCGTAGAAAGCCTGCATAGTCTCGTTAGCCTTGATCCGAAGTGAGTTAATTTCTTTTATCTCAGCGTTAACCGCATCCGCCGATCCAGTGTTGTTGTATGCAACATAGCGCGGGTCCTCTTTTAACTCATGACGTTCGAGAAAGGCCCATGCTTGACGGTTGATCTCGGAAGCTAAATCGTAATACCAGTGGTCATGTCCTTTCAGTACCGTGACCTCTATCGGGAATCCACGGTCCTTGAGTACTGTCTCGGTCGTCTTTACTGAACTTAGAGGAAAATTCTCGTCTCTGTCGCCCAGAAGAATCGCTAGCGGAATTTTTCGTTTTGCATAGTCCATGATTGAGGGCTCGTTTTGATCCCGCCAGGAACCGGCATGTACGGCGGTTGCGGCGAAGTACTCCGACTCCATCATCGATAGATTTAGAGCGAATACGGCGCCACCCGAGTGCCCGAACAAGTAAACACGCCTCGGATTAATCGGATAATTTGAACTTACGGCTTCAATAAGATTTCGCAGAAACTCAGGACCGTCTTCTGTGGCACTCCATGTCTGAGGATTAATCGCGTCTGGTCCGACAATGACCAAGCTCTTTTCCGCAGCAAGATCCTTCCACTTCTCTACGAGTGACTGTCCGTTACGTCCGGAGCCATGAAGCAGAATTATCAGAGGAACAGCGGGACCACCTTTAATCGAGCTCGGCGCGAACAAGTAGTAAGTTCTCTTCTTGCCGTTCGCGGTCAGTGTTTCTTTGGAAATCTTATCGCTTGCATAAGCAATAGATGAAAACAGGAGAACGACGAACAAAGTTAGGCCGAAGGTTTTACTAATCATTACTTACGGACCTCCGTTTCAAATCAGCCTGCAGGACAAAGCAATTGTCGGATTTGAACTCAGACTTGCAAACGCTAACTGATAAGTCAACGGAAATATTTAGGGCGGGGTGGTAAGGAGTGACTTAGGCGCTCGCCGAGATCTCGTGACGTTCGAGCTTCAGGTAAAGACCTCGCCGCGTGAGACCAAGTTCGCGGGCTGCGCGAGAAATGTTGCCACCATTTCTGCGTAACGCGTCAGCAATCATCCGTCGCTCGACTTCAGCTAGCGCATCAGCAAGCGTGACGTTTTGCAGTGTCGCAGTCGGCATTGCGGCTACGGTGGACACCGATGAAGTAGTTGGGGTGGTCGGCGATCCGGTTCGCTTTAACTCTGGAGAAAGGTGTTCGGGGTTTATGACCGCACCATCTTCAGCACGCGCGACTACTCGCTGAATCTCGTTACACAATTGACGCACGTTGCCAGGCCAGTCGCTTACCATTAGCAGGTCTACCGCTTGAGGAGTGATCTGAATGTCCTTGCGACCAAATTTGGCAGAGTAGTGATTGAGGTAATAATTGACGATTGTGGGAATCTCGGACCGTCGCTCGCGCAATGGTGGAACTCTCAATCTGATCACGTTCAACCTGTAGTAGAGATCTTCTCTGAATCGTCCTTGCGCAACCATCTCTTCCAGATCGGTGTTAGTCGCGGCGATGATCCGCACATCCACCTTGATAGGCCGCTGTTCACCGAGAGGTTGAATCTCGCCTTCCTGCAGAAAGCGCAAAAGTTTTGGCTGCACATCCAGAGGTAGGTCGCCGATCTCATCAAGAAACAGCGTGCCGCCTGCTGCGGTGCGAATGACACCTTGCGAATCAGTGACTGCGCCAGTAAACGCGCCGCGTCGATACCCGAACAGATAACCCTCTGAAAGTTCCTTCGGTACGGCGGTGCAGTTGAAGGGTACAAAGACTCGCGCGCGTCGTGATGAGAGTGCGTGAATAGCACGCGCCACCAACTCTTTGCCGGTACCTGATTCACCGGTGACCAACACGGTCACATCCGATGAGCGGATCTTATGGACCTCTTCGACAAGCTGCGTCATCGCAGGGCTTGAATGAATAAACCCGGGCATCAGACTAGTTCCGGTAAGCTCAGCCGACTGCTGTGTGCCCGAGCCTTTGTTCGTTCCGGCCCTCAGAGCACAAACATCCATGCCAAGTTCTACAACGCGCAACAAAGGATCGAGCGAGATAGCACCCGGTACGTTGGCACGACTTCTTGGTGACAAACATAAGGTCGCTGGCGCAGCATTGCTTGGACGGAGAGGAATTACTACGGTGTCATGGGCCTTTGCGTAACGCTCTCGAGCGTCGTCGTCTCGCAGTTGACTAACCTCTGCAGCAATCGTTCCACTCTCGCGCGGGTTCCAGCCGTGCGCGATTACGGTGCGCTGCTGATTATTCTCACCCTTCTCGATGATCAAGACCTTCTTCGCATTAGTCTCCTGACTCATTACTGCTGCGAGTTCACGCAGTAGCAGTTCGCGAGAAGCCACAGCTTCAGCAAGTCTCAGCGTCAGAAGTTGCGTTAGTGCTGACTGTTCCTGACTTCTGCCGGGAGCACTGCGATCGAGGTTCGCCAGCGCGGCTTCAGCGCGAGACTGGTCCAAGCGCGCGCCTAATTCTCTGAAAGTATTAACAGCACGAGTCAGGTGTTCAGTAGCACGCGCAGGTTGTGTCGATGCATATGCGCGTCCGAGTTCCGCATGTGCGCGAGCGGTGCGATAGCGATCGCCTAGCATCTCGAAGATCGAAGCGCTACTGCCAAAGTGCTGCGCAGCTGCGGCGGGATCCGACTGGGCCAGTGCGAGATTCCCTGCCAACCTATGGGCTTCGCCAGTGAAGCCCAGATCGGTGGCCGAATCTGTTGTTGCCTCAGTCACTTTCTGCAGTTCTGCAGCACATAAATTGTGATCGTTATTTCGCAGATGGGCTTCTGCAAGAATCAGACGCGATTCGCAGATTGCTTGACGATCACCGATACCTTCGGCAAGCGTCAGTGCTTCTTTCCCGTGGGCCAAGGC
>JBKPAL010000229.1:0-24035 GCA_046726395.1 Acidobacteriota bacterium | reverse complement strand
GAAGTGCCGTTGCGGAACGGCGAATCACTGCACAAAGAGATCCCAGACGCACGGATGATCATTTTTGAAGACTGTGGACATCTCCCCCACGAAGAGTTTCCCGCGGAGTTTACTGATGTTGTTGCTGAGTTCTGTCTCGACTCACTCTCGACTACAACACAAAGAGCGATGACTGGATGAAGTCTCATCCACGATTTGCAACGGACCAGCATTGCCATGTCAATACAACGTAACGATTGGTCGCTTCAGCGCAAAGGAATCATCGATCAGGAGCGCCACAAGGAGCGCGTTAAGGAGGCAATCCGCAAAAACCTCGGCTCGATTGTTTCCAACGAGGCAATCATCCTGTCTGATGGCAAACGGACCGTGAAAGTACCGATCCGCGCTCTCGATGAATACAAGTTTCGTTTTGACTATCGAAAGAGGAAACATGTAGGCCAAGGTGACGGCAAGACACGTGTAGGCGACGTAGTTGGGCGTGAGACTAAACCCGGACAGGGTACAGGCGGCCAGGCCGGTCAGGAAGGCGGTGCTGAGTATTACGAGGCTGAGGTCAATATCGACGAGATCGCAGCTTTGATCTTTGAAGATTTGCACCTTCCATTCCTCCAGGAAAAGGCTAAGAAGGCAGTTCAGTCGAAAAAGACTCAATTCAATGAGATTCGCCGTACGGGAGTAATTGCCAATCTGGACAAGCGCCGAATGATCCTCGAGAACATTCGTCGTAACGCCCGCGAAGGAATGGGCGCAAGATTCGGCGACATCAAGAAAGAGGACCTGCGATTTAAGACCTGGGAAGAAGTGATGCGTTATGAGTCGAACGCGGTCGTGATTGCGATGATCGACGTATCCGGCTCAATGGGCGAATTCAAGAAGTACGTGGCTCGCTCATTTTATTTCTGGATGGTGCGGTTCTTACGGACCAAGTATGACAATGTAGATATCGTCTTCATCTCACACCACACCGAAGCAAAAGAGGTGACCGAGGAACAGTTCTTTACTCAAGGGGAATCTGGAGGAACTGTCGTTTCTTCTGCTTACCAACTCGCTCTGGAGATCATTCAGCAGCGTTACCGGCCGCAGGATTGGAATATTTATCCGTTTCATTTCTCGGACGGCGACAACTACTACTCCGATAATGAAGAAGCGGTGCGCCTGGCAGACGAGCTAATCAACATCTGCAATCTCTTTGGATACGGCGAAATCGGCGAAGAGGGTTCGACGAGTTATCGAAGGGCGTCAGGTGCGCTGCTTTCCATATTCAATGATCGCTTGAAGAACAAGGAACGCTTTGTCGGAGTAAGGATCGATGACAAGGAAGATGTTTATCCCGCGCTGAAACAGTTCTTCGGACAACGTGGGATTGAAACTCCGAACCAGGTGGCATAGTCGGTACAAATGGAAGATCGGGAAATAAAGAATCTGGAGATTGCGGTAGAACAAATCTGGGACGTGGCCCAGAGGTTCGGCCTCGATCCGTTTCCTACGAACTTTGAGATCGTTCCAGCATCGGTCATGTACGAGGTTGGTTCCTACGCTTTACCGGGCAGATACTCACATTGGACTTTCGGCAAGGCCTACCATCGCATGAAAACGATGTACGACTTTGGCCTATCTAAGATTTACGAAGTTGTTATCAATACCAATCCCTCGTACGGCTTTCTGCTCGAGACCAACAGCCCGGTACAGAACAAGATGGTTATCGCTCACGTTCTGGGCCATGTTGATTTCTTCAAAAACAACGTCTACTTCTCAAAAACAAACCGGCGGATGGTTGAAAGCGTGTCTACACACTCGCGCCGGATCATGGAGTATGAATTCAAGCACGGTCGCAAGGCGGTAGAGAACTTCCTCGACGCAGTACTCGCGATTGAAGAGCATATTGATCCAAACTTCTTCATTAAGCGCGACGTGTCTCCTGAAGAAGAAAAGAGACGCGCTGAGTTGCGGCCGAGAGAAGGGCGGTACGACGACCTGTGGAAGCTTGATCAGCAATCTGCTCGTAATCGATCTGCCAATGCCGCAGCTTCACCGGAGGAAGCCAAAACAGACAACGGCAAGCCGCGTCTGCCCGAGAAGGACATCGTTTTCTACATAATGCAAAATTCGCCCGTCCTTACCTCGTGGCAAAGAGATCTAATAGCGATGGTCCACGAGGAAATGGAATACTTCGTTCCGCAGATGCAGACGAAAATCATGAATGAAGGTTGGGCTAGCTATTGGCACGCTCGCATCATGCGCGAACTCGACCTCGGCGATCAGGAACATATCGAATTTGCTGAGCTACATTCGGGCGTAGTGTCGCCGCAGAAAGGACAACTGAATCCATATTATCTTGGTTACAAGTTGTACGAAGACATCGAACGTCGTTGGAACACGCCATCGGACAAGGAACGAGAAAATTTTGGTCGTAAAGGCGAAGAGGGAAGGGAGAAGATCTTCGAAGTACGAGAACTCGAGAACGACGTTTCTTTCTTACGAAATTATTTGACCGAAGAATTGTGTGAAGATTTGGACCTGTTTGTTTATGAGCTCGTCGAGGAAGAAGAGTGGACCATCACCGAAAAAAGATGGGAACGAGTACGTGATCAGTTAGTTGCCAATATGACCAATTTTGGTTTCCCTTATCTACAAGTCGAGGATGGTGATTACAACGGGAACCGCGAGCTTTACCTGAAACACTCTTACGAAGGTACCGAGCTCGATCTTCGTTACGGACGGAAAGCGCTCGAACATGTTCACACTTTATGGGGTCGAGCGGTACATCTCGAAACCGTAGTCGACGGCGAATCTACAGTCCTCCACTATGACGGCGAAGAGCATCAGGAAGACTGACTCTAAGCCCCTCACTTAGTCCATTCGCAAGGCTTTTCCAACGGTTGGATCCCGACGTACTCGCCAGATCTTCGAGTCCAGGTAGTAGTGTATGAAGGCGTAACCCCACAAGAACGAGATTCCAAGTTGAGTAAGGAAGGCTTGATCTTTCGGAGATTTTTGTAGGCTTATGTATCCTAAAGCTTGCCTCGGTCCCTGGTAGATCAATCCAAAAAGAACTCCGAAGCCGACGTAGTAAAGAATGCGTCTGCTGATTAATTCCGCCGCGCCGTACTTCTTCTGTAGTTCGGTTTGAGCGTCGAGCTGCGCACTCGGAACGGTCGTATACTTCTTGTTATGAAACCAGATCAGCCGATGGTATTGGAGGTTGTGATAGATAGTCAGAATGGCCACGATCGCGATCGGTTTGTGTGGCATCGGCGTGAGTAACACGATCCAATGCATCGGGATCGCCGCACCAAGCAATAGGTATTTGGGGAGATCGAGAGGAAGTCCTGAAATAGCTCGCTGCAATTGGCGTCCAAGCCAGACTATGGCGATGACGATCGTGCCAACGAGGAGCAGCGTGGCGAAGTGATTCACACTCGACTGCAGAACCGCAGGTACCCTGGCCATCGCCTGAGGGTCCATCGCAATAAACGCTACGAATGGGTAGTTGAACGCGAAAAGCAGTAACAGTCTATCCAGTGCGTTATCAATGGGAGCGAGATCCCCGTTCTTCTTCTTGTACAGAACCATGAACCCGTAGTGCTGTTTGACCAGGTGGTAGTACGCCCACAGCGCGGCGACAAAGAAGAAGGGCAGACCTAGTCCAAGTAAGACCATTACTGGTCCAATCACGAAGAACGCCAACGAGCCAATCAACAGCCATTTGCGGTTTCGACGCTCTGTTCGATCGAAGTAGGTCCGCGAGAAAGTTCCGAATACGTGTGGCGCATCAATAAGTATGGCCCAGGCAGCCACCATTGGTATCAACGGCAAGAGTCCCTTGACATACAAAAAGAGCAGTACGTAGCTGGAGAGCACTGACCCAATGAACCAGATCAAGTCGTCGTGCGCGCTGATAATCCACCGCACCGAAAGCGCGCGCGAACTTGCCGCTGTTATTGCTTGACTGACTGTAGCCATTGTTCTTCTTGTGATCGCTGAATGATGCTTTCAGCTTTATGGGAAGCACCGTTTGCCTTAGGATTCTACCACCCGTAAACGCACACGAATAGCAGAAGGCCGGAGGTAAAGCATGTCAAAGTCAAAGACAAGCGATCTCTTTACGTTGCTGTTTCAGGCACATCCCTGGCACGGCGTAACACCGGGAGATGATGCACCTGACACGCTGAATGCTTACATCGAAATCGTACCTACAGACGTTGTTAAGTACGAGCTCGACAAAGCTTCGGGCCATCTCAAAGTAGATCGCCCACAGAGATTTTCGTCACTGTGTCCAACTCTCTACGGTTTTATTCCCCAAACTTTTTGTGGAAAAGAAACGGCTGCACTTTGCGCGGAACGTACTGGCTTACGCGATATAGAGGGTGACGGAGATCCGATGGATATCTGTGTTCTTTCCGAAAAGACCTTCGCTCAAGGCAGTTTCTTCTTGCGGGCAAAACCGATCGGTGGACTTCGAATGATCGATGGTCAGCAAGCAGATGACAAGATTATTGCGGTGCTTGAATATGATGTGGTTTATGGGCAGATCCAAGATGTCTCTGCATGTCCGCCTGGTCTGGTCGACCGACTCAAACACTACTTTCTAAGTTACAAGCAATTCCCCGGCGACAATCCGCGAAGAGTTGAGATCGTTGACGTTTACCACCGAGGGGAAGCGTTGGATGTCATCGAACGAAGCCGCAGAGACTATGACGAACGCTTCGGCAGTCCGCACGAGAGAATGAAGGAACTTTCGAAACTACTCTAGCGGTTCTCTAAGCGCGACTAACCAACTCCTCAATACCACAACGAGGACACTGTAGCGATTGGCGACTCGCATTGGTCCAACGCGCTAAGGGCAGGCTTGGATGATGGTGATCTTGTGAATGAGAGTGAGGATCTCTCTGCCGGTGTTGTTTTGCCTCAGCATCTGCAGCGCTGCAGTGTTTGCAGAGCCAGCCATACCCGAGATTGAAAAAGTGATTTGTCTGATTCACTTGAGTGGGAAGCTGGAAAGTCTTCCGTGCCGGCTCGAGTACCGGCACGGTTTCATTTAATTCAACTAGCGCCGGAAAACTCCACGTCTGGTATCAGGTGCTTCTTGCAAACGTACCGGCACATTCTGGTGTTGGCCACCGCGCACGATCTCTACACTGACTGTTTGTCCCACTTGATGCTTGTCGAGCACGCGATATAAGTCGTCAGCGTTCCGGACCTTCTCACCATCGATGCCGACGATAATATCACCGAGCTCAACATCGCCATCCTCAGTTTCAGTGAGTCCACGGAGTCCGGCGTTTGCTGCGGCTCCGCCTTGTGCGATTTGCCAGATGAGTACGCCATCCGATACAGGAAGCTCGACCTGGTTCTTAAGCGCCTCGACATCTCTCGTACTGATCCCAAGCTTCGGTCGAGTAACGACGCCATTACGTACGAGTTGCGGGACAATTCGTTTCGCGATGTTCACGGGAACTGCAAATCCAACGCCGGCAGAAGCACCTGACGGAGAAAGAATTTGAGAATTAATGCCGATGATGCGACCGTGTGAATCAAGCAGTGGTCCACCTGAATTGCCCGGGTTGATCGATGCATCTGTTTGGATCGCACCTTCGATCGGTCGATTGTTGCGCGCGCGAATGGGTCGCTGCAAACCGCTGATCACGCCAGTGGTAAGTGTTCGATCGAGCCCAAATGGATTTCCGATCGCAAGTACCTTTTGGCCCACAACGAGTTTGTCAGAGTCACCAAGCGGTATGACGGTGAGCGGCTCACGCGGCTTTTCGATCAGCTTGATGACCGCAAGGTCTGTATCAGGATCGCCGCCGATAACTCGAGCGGCATAGTTCTTCTGTCCACCGAAGCTAACAGCAAGTTTCTGTGCTCCCTCGATGACATGGTAGTTCGTCAGAATGTTGCCTTCCTGGTCTAGGATCGATCCTGAGCCGGATCCCTCCTGAGGCTCAACGAAACCGAAGAAATCACGAGCGTAAGAAGTAGAGTGGATGTTGACTACACCGGGCGAAAGAGTCCGGTAGATTTCAATGTTGTTCTGTTCATCCGTCGCCGAAGCGGGATCAGTAATGCCGGCCGGGGCGTTCTCAGAAAAGGCTGCGCCGGAGGGTTGAATGCGGTTGGAAATCCTGTCTACTACAGCTACCGACAATGCGGCTACAAGTCCTGAAATGAGTGCTATTACCAGGATCTGGCGTGCGGTTAATTTGTACATGGCATTTTCTCGCTGATGAATAAAGTATCTTTCAGATGCCGGTCCAAGCTAGGTGGGTTGCGTTAAGCTGTGCGCGGCGCCGGTCTGGTTCAACCGCGACTAATTTAGGACAGGGACTATCGGACTGCAAGGAGCTCACGGCTCTTAGCGACGTCTGTACAGTACTAACCGAGAAGCGTTTTAGAGAAGAAAGGTAAACGTGGTTCGAGGAAGGTTGAACAGGTGGGCCAACACGGTTTCCGGAGCGTGCCAGCCGAGCGTCGAAAATCCCGTCACGAGGTGTAGCGTCAATAATCCGAAGTAGATACCGAGGACCAATCTCATGCCGCGTTGAGCCATCGGAACGTGAGCGCATCGATAGAGCACGTAAGCGGCGAAAGTACCGATAGAGAGTTTCACCAAAAGAAATGAGGCTTCGCTGTGGTTTATTAGTCCGGCCATTAAGGTATTTGCCTCGGTCGCGACATTCAATCTCAGCCAAAGAAGGGTGAGCTGCGCGTCCAACCAATTTAGGGCAAGCAAGAGAAAGCTTTTATTAAGGCTGCTCACCAGATGCTCCTTTGCATTGGCAAAACCTTGTTGAACTCCGTCTATTTACGCCAGAACCCCCGAAGCTTACAGCCCCGGAGGTTCTGTCGTACACGGGAGGAACGAGACTCGTACCGTTGTATCAAAAAGATAGTTTCAATCGCCGCATCGTTCCCGAAAAGGATCTATGTGCCCTTACAAGCGTGATGCCTCGTTCAATGGTGGCTCGCACGTATTATGATTTCTATTTGAGAGGTCAGCTTGGCAGCAACGATTGGTGAATTAATTTTCGAGGGCGCGGAAATTTTGCGCCGCGCGGGCGTGCCGGAAGCCCGCCGCGACGCAGGATCTCTCATGGCCCACTCTTTAGGTCAGGATCGCACCTTCATCATCAGCCACTCCGATGAGGAAGTGAACGATGATGTGCTTCACAGGTTTCGACATCTTCTTCAGAGGAGATCTGCAGGCGAACCGCTGCAGTACATCACGGGCCATCAGGAGTTTTTTTGTCTCAACTTTGACGTGTCTCCAGACGTGCTCATTCCCAGACCGGAGACCGAATTGTTAGTCGAAACTGCTTTGAATTTGATACCCCCGAAAACCGACTCAATTACAATGGTAGATGTCGGCACAGGATCTGGTTGTATCACCATTAGTCTTCTGCATCAGCGACCTGGGTGGCGCTCGGTAGCGATCGATCTTTCTCCTAAGGCGATTGCTGTCGCAAAACACAATGCGCGGAAACATGGCGTCGAAAATAGGATCGATTTTGTTGTCGCAGATTCTTTGGATGGCTTGATACAACAACCTATCTTCGACCTCATTGTTTCCAACCCACCATATGTAGCTGAGGATGCGATGACCGGATTACAACGAGAGGTGCGCGACTATGAACCGAGGCTCGCACTGACTCCAGGCGGAGATGGCTTAAGAGTGATAAGAAAGCTCGTGAATCAAAGTGGACTAATGCTCAAAACTGGCGGCTACCTAGTGATTGAGATTGGATTCGATCAACGAGAAAGAGTGGAAGAATTAGTCGACTCGAGCATTTGGGAGTTGATTGAAATCTATCAGGACTTACAAGGCATACCGCGAACAGTAACTCTTCGTAAGCACAATTAATCCGTCACAGCTTCAGATCGGCGCAAACCACGCGACTGCGTTTCGTCGCTATTGCGTAGACCACGATTCCGGTTACACCGCCGGCAATGTCTATGAAACTATCGAATATCGAGGCAGTGCGGGAGGGTACAAAGCTTTGGTGATACTCATCGATGAACGCGTAGGCCACAACCAGCATGGTTGCGCACTGCAACCAATAGTTCCGCAATGTGAACCGCGATGAAGAAACAAAAGCTCGTGCGGCCAGAAGTCCCAACAGAAAGTATTCACAGAAGTGCGCGGCCTTGCGTATTAACGCATGGGCCAACATTAGATTCTCGGCGCTAATGCTCGGAAACAACCACAGAAGCAGTGGTCCTATAAAGCGCGAGGTATTGACGGCAGAGAATTCTGCGGTGGATGCAAAAGATATAAAGGCCATCCACAAAATGAGCGGAAGATATCGAGAGACGCGCCCTTTGACAGATCGGTTATCTAGCTGCTGGGTAACTACACTTCGCATCGCAAGCAACTGCTCTGCTGAGTTCTCGTGACGATTTGTTAGAGAGTTGTTAGAGCGCCGCAGCGCCTGAGACTACCTCGATGATCTCGTTGGTGATCGCAGCCTGACGAACGCGGTTCAGATTCAAAGTAAGGGAGTCGATAAGTTCACGCGCGTTCTTCGACGCAGAGTCCATCGCGGTCATGCGGGCACCCTGTTCGGAGGCTACGGATTCAAGGAGGGCGCGAAACACTTGAGTTTCTATCAGGCGGGGCAACAATTGGTCAAATATTTCCGCCGGCGGTTGTTCGTAAATGTAGTCTACAAGATTGACTGGCTGAGATGATGCGCTCCGATCCTCGACAGTGGCGCGCGATACGGGCAAGAGTTGTTCAAGTATAACGCGTTGCTGCAAGACCGATTTGAATTCATTGTAGATAATGAATGCCTTGTCGATCTTCTGATCTTCAGTGAAACGCGCGATTACGTCTCGTGCTATCTCAAGCGCCTCCGAAAACTCAACCCGTCCCTTCCCGGTTAAGCCGATGTACTCGCCGACAACCGTTGGTCCACCGCGTCGTAGAAAGTCTCGGCCTTTTCGGCCCACAGCGATGAACTCAATATCCTTACCGGGATTGTCTCGAATGAAGGCTTGAGCAGCCTTCGTCAGGTTGGTATTGAAAGCGCCGCACAGCCCCTTATCTGCGGTCACGAGTATCACAAGATAACGGTCATCTCCACGCGGATCGAGCAGCGGATGGTGAAAGCCCTCTTCCGTCTTAAGAGCGAGCTCTCCTAAAACCTCCGTCATCTTTGTCGCGAACGGTCGCGCAGTTACCACGCGGTCCTGTGCGCGCTTCAGCTTTGCCGCCGAAACCATTTTCATGGCTTTGGTAATTTGCTGAGTGTTCTTGATGGACTTAATCCGTCGACGAATATCCAGGAGATTTGGCATCTATTTTAAGGGATCAAACTGTGGAAGCTGAAGCTGTTTGACTTCCCGCTTGCGTTCTCAACGGTGCCGCCACCTCAGGCGTACCCTTCTCCGCCCACAAGAACTTAAAGTCTTTAAGGACTTGCTTCAGATCGCTGAGTATGTCTTCAGTCAGACTCTTCTTCTCACGAATGCTCTGCAGGATACCGGGATGTGAGTTCTCCACAAATCGAAGTAGCTCGGCTTCAAAGCGGCGCACGTCTTCAACAGGAATATCATCAGTAAACCCGTTGCTCGCAGCCCAGATCACTAACACCTGGTTCTCAACGTTCATTGGTTTATACTGCGGCTGTTTGAGTACCTCCACTAATCGTTGACCTCGGGCCAGCTGAGCTTGCGTAGCTCTGTCGAGATCGGAACCAAACTGAGCGAACGCCTGCAGGTCTCGAAATTGGGCCAGCTCGATGCGCAGCGTACCGGCTATCTGCTTCATTGCCTTGATTTGCGCAGAACCGCCGACTCGCGAGACGCTATTGCCGACGTTGATGGCCGGCCTGACACCGCTATTGAAAAGGTCTGCTTCCAAAAATATTTGACCGTCAGTAATCGAAATGACGTTCGTTGGAATGTAAGCAGAGATGTCGCCTGCCTGTGTTTCGATGATCGGCAAACTCGTTAGCGACCCTCCACCTTTCACATCAGACAATTTGGCGGCACGTTCCAGCAATCGCGAGTGCAGATAAAACACGTCGCCCGGATAAGCTTCACGTCCTGGTGGTCGCCGTAGCAACAAAGAAATCTCGCGATAAGCGGCGGCCTGCTTCGAGAGATCGTCATAGATAGTCAACGCGTGGCGGCCGTTATCCCTGAAATACTCACCCATAGCAGCGCCAGCGTACGGAGCAAGGTACTGCATGGCTGCCGGATCAGATGCGGTAGCTTTTACAACGATGGTGTAATCCATGGCCCCAAAATCCTGAAGCGTCTTTACCACCTGCGCTACGGTCGATGCCTTCTGTCCGATTGCCACGTAAATGCAGATTACGTCTTTCCCCTTTTGATTGATGATCGTGTCAACGGCGACGGCAGTCTTTCCAGTCTGTCGATCTCCGATGATCAGTTCTCGTTGACCTCGACCGATCGGCACCATCGCATCGATTGCTTTGAGACCGGTCTGTAGCGGCTCTTTCACTGGCTGCCGATCAATCACGCCTGGTGCGATGCGTTCGATCGGGTTGTAAGTTTGAGTCGTGATTGGACCACCATCGTCAATTGCGTTGCCTAATGCATCTACAACTCGACCAATCAGAGGGTCGCCAACTGGCACCTCCATGATGCGCCCCGTCCGCTTTACGACATCGCCTTCTCTGATCTTTTGAAATTCGCCGAATAGAACGGCACCAACCTTTTCCTCTTCGAGATTCAACGCCAATCCCCTGACAGCATGGGGAAACTCAAGCAGCTCGCCGGCCATTACCTTTTCCAAGCCGTGAATCTCTGCAATACCATCACCGACCTTGATGACAGTGCCGACCTCCATCACAGTGATCCCTGCCTCAAAGTTTTCGATTTGCTTACGGATGATCTGATTGATTTCGTTTGCCTTGATAACGTCCATCTTTTCCCTCAGGAGAACTAATTGCTGGTCAGTCTTTTCTCGAGCTCAAACAATTGATTTCGGATTGAACCGTCATACACGGTTGAACCGATTTTAGTAATTGTGCCGCCAATCACATTCTCGTCGATAGTGAAGTCAATCTTTACATCTCTACCGGTAACCTTGCGAAGATCTTGCTGGATTGACTGCTTCATGGCTTCGGGCACTGGTCTAGCAGATATGACTTCAGCGCTGACCAACCCCGCGCGCTCATCGAGGATTTCGGCGAACCGTGCATTGATCTCCGTGAGCTCACTTAGCCGATGGTTCTTGAGGAGGAGACGCAGCAAATTCGCCGTGGTTTGGTTGACTTTACTCCGAGCGATAAGCTCGTTAATTGCACGCTCCTTCTCATCAGTGGGAATCGTAGGATTATTTAGAAGCTCCTGGAGAAGATCGCTCGATGCAATCATTTTCTCCCACGCTATAAGTTCAGCCTGAACTTCTCGTGCTTCGCCACGGGTTAACACGACGTCAGCAAGAGCGGCAGCATATCGTCGAGCGACTGAACTCAATGGTTACCTCCAAGTGACTGCTCGGGTAGTCTCATCAGTCGCAGTTCGTCTTCCGGCTTGATGTCACGCCGAATTATTTCTTCCGCCATTCGGATACTCTGCTGAGCTGCAAAACGTCGCAATTCAACCGCAGCGCTCTTGCCTGCCATTTCGATCTCACGGCGTGACGATTCCTTTAACTTGGCCACCTCAGCCTCTGTCGCGAGTCGTATTCGTTCGCTTTCCGCCTTCGCTTCCGCCTCGGCCTTTTCACGAATGGCACTGACTTCCTTTTCAAGTCCCTTCAACCTCGCTTCAACCGCCGCCAGCTGCGCCAGCGCCGCGTCTCGTTCCTCTTGGGCCCGCAAAAGTTGTGCTCGGATCTGCTCTTTTCGACTTTTCAAAGCTTCACTAACGGGCTTTCCGAAGACGTGATGCAGATACAGAGCCGCCGCAATGAAGAGCCCGAGATTTACAAACTTCCACAGCTCAAACCCTGGGTAGTCGTACCAGGAGTAGGAGCCTTCGGCCGAAAGGAAAACCGCGCAAAAAATTGTTAGCTCCAAAAACATCGACTACCGCGAAATCCTTTCGCCAAGCGGACGGCCCAGCAGTCGAGATGCAATCTGAGTTGCAAGATTCCGACTCTCCGCCTCTAATGTAGTTCTAACCTGCTCCGCTTGTTCGCCAAGCTTTCTCTTCTCTTCTGAAGTCCAGTCAGCTAGCTCATCCTTTAACGCAGAGATCTTCTGATCCCGCTCTTTCATACTGCGCAGCTTTTCATGCTCTAGTTCGCGGTACCCTTCGCTCCGCGCATTTCGCAACTGACTTTCATAATGCTGAATCTGTTCGCCGACGCGTCTCACGAGCGCATCCGACTCGCTCATACTTCCCTTAGTTCGCAGGTCACGCTCGGCAAGGACTCGATTGATAGGCTTGAACAGCGTTCGGTTCAGAACCGCAACCATGATCCAGATGAGCGCTATGTGAATTACGAGAGTGCCATCCGGCACTAGTTGGATTGAATTCTCAGCAAATGCTAGCAATCTAATGTTCCTCTCAGATGCAGGGCGCAGCCCGCTGTCACGTATAGAAAATGGGCAAGTGAAAAGCCCGAGAATCTAACATGCGCTCATAAATGCGGTCAACAATGTCATCCCAGTCACCATTTCGGCAGTCCACATGCGGTTACGTGGTACTTCGTACCACTGAGCGTTCAGGCGCCAACTGTACTAGTTACAGCTGTACTGGGTGTCGACAGTAAATCGTAAATTCGAATTAGGTCCGCTTCGCCGAAGAATTCGATTTCGATCTTACCGTTCGGTGAACCAGGGTATTTTACGATTCTTACCTTCGTTCCAAATCGTCTTCTGAGTTTTGACTCCGCAGCCCGGATATTCGCATCGTCGCTCTCTGAAGCGCTGCGGTGTGCCTCTTTACGATCACGGCCGCTGAGTTCGCGCTTGACTAGATCTTCGACCGCTCGCACGGAGAGCTGATTGTCTAGGATTTTTCTTGCCAGCCTGCGTTGCGCGGCATGTTCCAAAGCTAAAAGGGTTCGAGCGTGTCCGGTAGAGAGCTTGCCCTCCTGGACCAGTTGTTGTAGGTCGGCAGGGAGCTTAAGAAGCCTAAGGTAGTTAGTAATGTACGATCGGTCTCTCCCGACTCGTCTTGCGAGATCTTCTTGCGTGATTCCTATGGTCTCAATGAGGTTCTTGTAAGCGTTCGCTTCTTCTATTGGATTTAGCTCTTCACGTTGGATGTTTTCGATCAGTGCCAACTCAAGCAACTTATCATCCGGCACGTCACGAACAATCGCCGGTGCTCGAGCCAGACCAGCTAGTTTCGCTGCACGCCACCTGCGCTCACCAGCGATAAGCTCAAAACCGCCGCCACTCCTTCTAACCAGCAACGGTTGCACCAGACCATTAGCTGAAATGGACTCTGCTAGTTCGGCGAGCTTTGCCTCATCGAAATGAGTACGCGGCTGCATATGGTTCGGCACGATTTGATCCAACTGAATCAGATGTAAATCCTCATGAGATTCTCGTTGATCAACTGACAGCAGTGCGCCCAAGCCCCGACCCAATGCCTTTCGTGTCATGCGCCAAGATCTCCTTCGCAAGTTGAAAATAAGCCTCAGCACCCTTTGAATGTCGATCGTAAGAAATGACTGGCTTGCCGTAGCTGGGCGCTTCAGCGAGCCTTACGTTTCTCGGTATTACAGACTCGAAGACCATTTGGCCGTAATACTTTCTGAGATCTGCTGCTACTGCGGCGGATAGGTTGGTCCTCTCATCGTACATAGTTAGGAGCAACCCCTCGATAGCCAATCTCGGATTGTGTAGCTCGCGAACTCTGCCGACGGTGTCGAAGAGCTCCGTGACGCCCTCGAGCGCGTAGTACTCGCATTGAATAGGAACAAGCAGCGACTGCGCTGCAATCAATCCATTAAGCGTAAGCAACCCAAGTGACGGCGGGCAATCAATGATTATGAACTCGTAGTTTGACTCTATCGGCCGGAGAGCTTCCCGCAATCGAAATCCGCGGTTGCGGACCTCAACCAGCTCCACTTCCGCGCCAGCCAAGTCTTTATTTGCAGGCACGAGCGCTAACCCCGGTAATTCTGTCGCCAAGATAACGCTTGAGAGTGGTTCATCTACTACTAAGGAGTGATAAAGAGTTTTGTGGAAGGTGCCGCGTTCTATCCCCAACCCAGAAGTGGCGTTGCCCTGCGGGTCGGTATCAACCAAAAGAACCGGCATTTCAGCGGAGGCAAGAATCGCGGCGAGATTTACGGCGGTTGTCGTTTTTCCCACGCCGCCTTTTTGGTTGGCTACCGCAATGATCTTGGCCATCAACGGATGAGTCGTCTCTTTTCGCGAAATCTACGCGTTAAACTAACACGCCGGTCAAGAGCATTCCGTCGTTGAATGTTTCACGTGTCCCCTTTTCTGCGGAATGGGACACGTGAAACATTCAAGCCGCTTTATTGTTAAGCTCAAATAGGAGAGCGGAGGCAGCGGCGATTGTCAGGCCGGGAATCCGTTTGGCTTCTCCGAAGGTCCGCGGACGAACCCGCTCAAGTCGCTCAATCATTTCGCGCGACAGGCCGCCCACGGTCTCATACTTAAGCGTATGTGGGATCGCGAGCGAGTCGTGAGTTCTCAACCGTGCGAGGTTCGACTCCTGGCTTTTCAGATAGCCTGAATACAAGGAGTCGGCAAGCGCCGATTCCAAGTCGGCGACCGTCGTCTGGGACCTCACTTCGTCCGGAAGCAACGCACGTATCAACTCAGCAGTAACGCCAGCGCGCTTGGAAAGCTGCGTTAGAGTAAGCGTGTCGCCGAGATCCGCTCCAGTGCTACCGCTGAGGGCTGCGTATTCCTTGTCGGTGCTCCGAAGTCGCGTAGAGTTCAGCGTTTCAGCAACGAGCGCTATACGCGCTCGCCTGGATTGAAATCTCTCCCAGTCGGCATCTCCGACCAAACCTAACTCTCGTCCGTAGGATTGGAGGCGCTCGTCCGCATTATCGTGGCGCAGTGACAAACGATTTTCAGCGCGAGACGTAAAGATTCGGTAAGGCTCGTCCACGCCGTTGGTGATCAAATCTGCGATCAATACGCCTATGTACGATTCGTCTCTTGAGAGCCGAAAGAACTTTCTACCTCTCAAGAACAGGGCTGCATTGATGCCCGCCAAAAGTCCCTGGCAAGCCGCCTCTTCGTAACCAGTTGTGCCATTGATCTGTCCGGCGTGAAACAACCCGGCGATTCGAGATGACTGAAGATCCGGTCCAAGCTCGCGTGGATCCACGAAGTCGTATTCGATCGCGTAGCCTGGCCTGATGATTCGAGTGTCGCCCAAGCCAGGAATCATATTCACTAATTCCTGTTGGAGTTCTGCCGGAAGAGATGTCGAGAATCCATTCAGATAGACTTCGTTTGTGTCGTGCCCTTCCGGTTCCAAAAAGAGTTGGTGCCTATTCTTCTCGCTGAACTTGACGACCTTGTCTTCGATCGAAGGACAGTAACGCGGACCGATTCCCTTTATCTTGCCCGAATAGAGCGGCGATTCAGCGAGGTTTCGCCTGATTGAATCGTGAACTGCCTCAGTTGTGTAACCAACGTAGCAGCTAATCTGGCGCTGAGTGATGGCGTCAGTAGAAAACGAAAACGGCACTGGGCGTTCATCTGCTGGCTGCGGTTCAAAAGCGTCCCAATCGATAGTTCGACCGTCGAGTCTCGGAGGCGTTCCCGTCTTCAACCGTCCGACGCCGAATCCCAACCTTTTCAAAGACTCAGCTAGTTCTATCGAGGCTGGCTCGCCCACCCGTCCAGCTTGGTAGTTTCGACGGCCGGTGTGGATCAAGCCATTTAAGAAAGTGCCTGTGGCGATAACAACAGCTCGGGCTCCAACTCGTCTGCCGTCCTGCAGTTCCAATCCCATTATGGAATTGTTCCTGATGAGGAAGTCCACAACCATTCCCTGCCGCAGGTGAAGATTTGGCGTGGCCTCCAAAGTCAACCGCATTTCTTTTCGGTAAAGCGATCGGTCTGCTTGTGCACGAGGGGACTGGACGGCAGGTCCGCGCGAGCGATTAAGTAATCTGAATTGGATTCCGGTTCGGTCAATAACTCGACCCATGATTCCGCCGAGCGCATCGATCTCGCGAACAAGATGGCCTTTGGCAATTCCACCAATAGCAGGATTGCAGGACATCTGACCGATGAGATCTAAATTCAGCGTCACGAGGGCTGTCTGCGCGCCTAAACGCGCGGCAGCTGATGCGGCCTCGCATCCGGCGTGACCAGCACCTATGACGACGATGTCGAACACTTCATCCATATCATTTACTTTCCAATACAGAAGGTCGAAAAAATTCTGGAGAGAATATCCTCAGCCGTTGTCTCCCCCGTGATCTCGTCAAGGAATCTCAGCGCGTTGTGCAGGCCGACAAGAACAAGTTCCTCGCTCACATCAGCCCTAACTAATTCGACCGCTGCTACCAATTCATTTTCAGTTCGCCGGAGCAGATCATAATGGCGAGCATTCGTTATCAACAGACCTTCGTTTTCACTTTGACACGAACTGAATGGCTCGAGTATAGCAGCTCGCAACTCTTCGAGTCCTTCGCCGCTGAGCGCTGATACTCTTACGCTTCTTGCATTGAGTCCCACGTCCCCATGAGTGAATGGGTTCTCAAAAGAACTAAGATCGCACTTGTTTACTGCCGCGACTTTCCGACTACTCTCGACGTGAGACAGAACCTCAAAATCTTCCTTCATCAACGGCGCTGATCCATCAATGACAACCAGGGTGAGATCTGCGTCAGCGATGACCTGCCGAGTCCGTTCGATTCCCATCGTCTCTATCGCATCACCCGAGACTCGCACGCCTGCAGTATCAATGAATGAGATCGGAATACCATTAACGTTTATCGACTCGCTAATGCTGTCGCGCGTGGTGCCCGGAATATCAGTGACGATCGCTCGCTCCATTCCGAGCAACCTATTGAAAACGCTGGACTTACCGACATTCGGGCGTCCCACGATGGCTACTCTTACGCCATGAGATAGCAGGTGCCCCACGGAGAACGTAGCTGACAGCTGCGACAGCTCCGAAATCATCTCTTGAAGTCGTTGGCCCAGTTGGTCCATCTGGGCCTCAGGTAGATCATCCTCAACAAATTCGAGGGCCGACTCGAGAATAACTATGATCTCCAGCAACCTATCTTTCATTGAAGCGAGCCGTGCAGAAAGCTCTCCTCCCAGTTGACGGACTGCCTGTTTCGCAGCGTCAGCAGTACGAGCATCAATGAGATCTCTAATCGCTTCGGCTTGACTCAGATTGAGTTTCTTGTTCGCCAGAGCACGCATTGAGAATTCGCCCCGGTCGGCTAACCGTGCGCCAAGTCGGAGTGTTATATCAACAACCTGTCTGAGAATGATGGGCGAGCCATGGCAACTAATCTCAACGACGTCTTCGCCGGTAAATGAATGAGGTGCTCGAAAGTAGGTTAGTAATGCACGGTCGATAATTGACTGATCTTGTGGATCAGTAAGGGTCCTCAGAAGTACTTTTGTCGGCTCCGGGTCAAAGTCGGCGCCAACCAGCCTTCGCATGATCTGCAAAGATTCAGGTCCACTTAGGCGGACTACGCCGATCGCACTACGGCCGGCAGACGAAGCTAGAGCGACAATTGTACTCATTACAATTACGAGTAATTAAGTTGGCGGATTTAAAAGGAGAGGTCAGCTAAGAGGTCGTCGGGCCACGCGAAGCTTTCGATCTGGGCCCTGTCCCACCGACTCCGTATACACGTCCGCACTGTCGGCGAGGGCCAGGTGAATTACTCTTCGTTCACTAGCGTTCATTGGTCCAAACATAAACTCAGTGCCCGTTGTTCTGACACGTTGTGCGGCGTGTTGGGCCATCGCTCTAAGTTCAGCTTCTCGTGTCGCGCGAAAGCTGTGCACATCGCAGATCAGCCGTTTACCGGCCGGCAGCATGCGACCAAAAGCTTGGGCTACCAGGTGCTGAACCGCTTCGAGTAGCTCTCCACCTTCAGCCTGCAAAAGTTCGGCATCTGGTCCGTCGACGTCTAGGACGCATTCCTCTTCAGTTTCCTTAAACGAAACACGTAGACCAAGCTTCGACTGATCAAAGATCGATTGTAAAAAGTCACCGGCCTTTTGGCATGTCTCGTTCATTTCGTTACAGCTTCAAATTCCACTTCATAGTTTGTCAAGCAGTCGACGGTTTAGGACGAGTAAGTTTCTTGGATGATCCGCGCGGAGCTTTTGGTTCCGCTGGTTCGTCCTCGTCAGTCTTGGTCCAACGGTTGATTAAGAACTGTTGTGTGAAGCCGACAATATTTCCAACCAACCAATAGACCAACAACCCTGATGGAGCTCCCCATAAAACATAAAGCATGAACAACGGCATTCCGATAGCCATCATCTTTCGCTGAAGAGGATCCGCAGATGGCGCTGGCGTGATCAGTTGCAGAACTATCATTGTGCCGGCCATCAGTATTTCCAGAATGTGGTACGGATCGCCGGCAGAAAGATCTGGTAACCAAAGGAATGACGCTTGCCGAAAATCCAGCGAGATAGTGATCGCTCGGTACAACGCGAACAGGAATGGCATTTGAATAAGAAGTGGCAAACAGCCGCCGAGCGGGTTCCCTTCTTTCATCAGGCGCAGTTGTTCAACCTGAAGCTCTTTAAGCCTCGGATCATTCTGCTTCATTCCTTTGATCTTCTCTTGCAGTTCCTTCATTCGCGGCGCTAGTTTCTGCGCTTTCTTCATCGCTTTAGATGAACGCCACTTCAACGGAAAGAAGAGTGAATAAATAACGATCGTGAAGAGAATAATTGCGATGCCATAGCTACCTGTTACTCCTTTGAGCCATTTGATCGCCTTAAGAATAGGAATAGCTAACGGTCGCGAAAGCCAGCTGAACCACCCGTAATCGATCAGCGGATCTAAATCGATCTGCCGTCCAACCACCGCTGACACTGATGCGCTAGTCTCCGTCAATATGTAATGGTCCTTCGGTCCCGAATAGACGATGTTGCGAGAACCATCAGTGGGTACCGGAACGTACGCTGTGATGAGATAGCGCTTCTCCTTCTTTCCATTCGCGTCGTGATCGTATTGGACCGTTCGGTATTCGAGGCCTTCGGTCCTTTGTGCAGGTATCGCTACCATCGCAAAGTACGTATCGCCTATGCCGGCCCAGTCGATCGGGCCAGCAAGGCTTAACCGGTCAGGGCTACTCTTGCTCTCGTTGATGCCCTGAGCGGAGTGCCGTTCTGGCTTCCCGTTAACGAAAGCGATTGCCTCCGGTGCAACAGAATAAAAACTGTAGTGAACTACGGCTTGATCACCGATACTTGGTCCAATCTTTACCTTTGTTTGCGGAACAGTCTGGCCGTTTCTCTTTAGGCTTAGTTGCAAATCGACCTGATAACTATTCGCGCGAAATCCGATACTCTTGGTCACCTCGAGGCCCGTTGTCGGATCGTTCAGAGAAAACATGACACTTCGATTCTCGTCACCTGACAACGTCAACTCCGTGTCAGCATCGTTCCCTATTCCATCAACTCGGTAGCTCGATAAAGCGAGAACGCCGTCAAGGTTCGTGTCTCCTGTGAAGATTTGGAGCGGCACTTCACGGGGCTGCCTTTTCAAGCCCTCTTGAGGTATCAGTTCCAACGGGAGCTTTGTCTTTTTATCAGAGGCGACTGAATAGATCGGGCTGCCACTGTCCTTGTTCTTCTTAATTACCCAACTAACTGGCTCTGCACCCTGGCTGTCAAATTTCACTTCGTACAACGGAGTCTTGATGACCAGTGTTCGATGGGGCGCTTGTTCAGTGGGAAGGACTGAAGCAGGGCCAACTTGTTGGCTCACTGAGCTGGAATTCTGAGTATCGGCTGGAGGACTCTGCGGACTAACTGAAGCTGAGGGCGCTGGCGTTTGCTGCGGCGGCTTAACAGGTACGAAGTAACTCCAGAGGAAAAGAATTGCTGTTGAGATTAATAGAGCTAAAGCTAAACGTTTCTGTTGCATTGAGAGTCGGTCTTTTGATGCTCGAGAGTGGGCGTTTGACTAAACCTGCCTTCATTTCACTTTACTGGATCATAACCGCCGGCACTGAACGGATGGCATCGCAGCAATCTACGCACGGCGAGCGAAGAACCCTTCAACACTCCATGACGGCTTAACGCCTCCATCGCATATTCAGAACAAGTTGGAACGAACCTGCAAGCGGGCGGAAGTAACGGCGAGATAGCGAACTTGTATACCCTTAGTATTGAAATCAGGACGGTTTTCACGCCAACGGTAACTCACTTCCTTTGCCCTCTCTGTTTGCTAAGCTCTTCAGTATGTCTTCAAACTCTACCTGAGCGCTGCCTGTCTTGCTGGAGAGCAATTGTCTCTTGGCGTTAAGTACCCAATCGTATTTTCCGGTTAACCGCGACAACGACGGATGACTCAGGCGAAAAGTCTCACGCAAGACACGCTTGGCTCGGTTTCGTTGCACGGCATTTCCTATAGCCTTCCTGGAAGCCGTTATACCCAATCGGTGTTCAGAAGAATTGTTGGGCAGTGCAAATGCGGTCATTAAAGGCTTATCGTACCGCTGGCCATTTCTGTAGACCTTCTGAAACTCTTCATTAAAGCGCAGAAAACGGTTCATCGGACTAGCATAAGCGATCCATCTTCTAGTAGTGCGCGGGAGTGAGACGCTTCCGACCCTTTGCCCGTCGCCTCTTCAGGACTAGTCTGCCGGCTTTGCTTGCCATCCTCGCCCGGAAACCGTGCGTCTTGGCGCGTCGTCGATTGTTAGGTTGAAAGGTGCGCTTTGACATAGTGTTCTCAATTTCTCCTCCAAAGAAAACGGTAAGACTAAACGTGGCGAAGTGGTATGTCAAGAAACCCAACCGCACCACCGCATGATGTAGACCCTGAGTTATTACGATGCGCGTAACTCCTCCTAAACCCTTTAAGGGCCGAGCATGAAGCAGCATGGCGACCAGCTGAAAGTGACCCAAAAACAAACAGTTAGATTGCTTCGCCACTCTTAAAAAATTCGAAGTGTTAAGTCTTGTTTTATGCGGCGTCCGTCACTTGATCGAATCGAAAGTTGTGTGTTAGTCTCCGTCGACCTCAGGCAGTCGTGCCCTGTAACTCCTTGATTTGCATAGAGTTGAAGCGTTACCTTAAGAATGTGCCAGCCCTCTTTTCCACACACCTGTGGAAAAGCTGTGGAAAAGCATTCAGATAAAAGTGGGGCTTTGGTCACTTGTTTCTATGTATTGTTTTCCGACAACTGTCGTCGGATGTAATTTAGGTTGGAAAGGTTTGAAAATCATGACGGCGGCATCCGGCGGCGGTGTGTGGGACGGAATCCTAGGCTCGATTAAAGGCAAACTTAATAACGAGACTTTCAATACTTGGTTCAATTCGATTCGTTTCGAGGCAATTGACGATTCTCACCGAAAGATCCGGCTTCGCGCTCCAAACCGCGTCGTAAGAGACTGGGTGAATGCGAACTACGCGAGCGTGGTTAATCAATCTCTGTCTGAAGTTCAACTTAGTGGGTATTCGCTCGACTGGGTTTTGGAAGAGGAAGGTCTCAAGTCGAGCTTGCGCGGAGTTTTGCCGAAGTCTGAACAGCTACCGTTCAAAGGGCCTCACGCTTCTGCGGATTCTTCTCAGGAACAACGAACTCGAAGCCAAGCCGAAGCAGCGCTAAATCCAAAATACACGTACGACGGGTTCGTCGTTGGATCCTGTAATCAGTTTGCGCATGCAGCGTCGCTCGCAGTCGCGGAAGCTCCTGGCCGAACCTACAACCCACTCTACTTGTATGGAGGAGTGGGTTTAGGCAAGACGCATTTGATGCATGCTTGTGGCAATGCGATTAAAGAGAGGAACCCTCACTTACGACTTTGTTATCTCTCGTCAGAGAAGTTCATGAACGAGTTGATCAACGCGATCCGGTACGACAAGACTCAGAGCTTTCGTGAGAAGTACCGATCTGTAGATGTGTTGCTGATCGATGACGTGCAGTTTATGGCAGGCAAAGAGCGCACGCAGGAAGAGTTCTTTCATACTTTCAATTCGTTATATGAGCAACAGAAACAGATCGTAATCAGCTCCGATTGTCCACCACGCGAGATTCCAACACTGGAAGAGCGTTTGCACTCACGATTCGAGTGGGGGCTGATCGCAGATCTTGAACCACCTGACCTTGAAACTAAAGTCGCTATCCTTAAGCGCAAGGCAGAGTTCATTGGCGTTTCGATTCCAGATGATGTCGCACTCTTTATTGCCAACAGAGTTAAGAACAACGTTCGCGAGTTGGAAGGATCGTTGGTCAGATTAGTGGCCATGTCTTCGCTGCGAGGTCAACCGATTTCTAAAACGCTCGCTCAAGATGCAATTCGCACAATCGCTACAGAGGAAGACGCCGGTGTCATAACTATCCAACAAATACAGAAGTCTGTCGCAGCAAGCTACAGAATGTCAGTCGATGAGTTAGTATCTAAGAGTAATGCCAGGCAGTTCTCTTTACCTCGCCAAGTGGCCATGTTTCTTTGCAAGAAACTGACGAAACATAGTTATCCGGAGATTGGCCGCGCCTTCGGAGGCAAACATCACACGACTGTTATTCATTCGTTTGAAAAAATCGAAGCATCGATCTTGACTGACGCAACGTTGGCGAAGACGATAAGCGATATTACTGAAAGTCTACAGAAGTAGCAGTCGGCGCGATTCACTCAATTCACAAGCAGCAGTGTGAATCAGTTGTGGAAGCTTCAGCACAACCAATTGAACGAAGAATTTTCAACGTCAAGACGAATACGTAGTGCCGTTATCCACAACTTGATTTTTTGTAGATCAACTTGAATAAAAGAGTTAATGCTTTTTCCACACATTCACAGCTACTACTATTACTACTAGAAATATAGATCTGAGGTTACACTCTTAATATTCAATCAGTTGTTAATCGATTCACCCACAGGTAGCAGCAATACTGAAGGAGCTAAGAAAATGCAGTTCGTTGTAAGCAAGCAAAATCTCCAAAAAGAACTTGGATTCGTCCAGGGAGTAGTTGAAAAGAAAAACACAATTCCAGTGCTATCGAACATTCTCATCGAGTCAGTTGGTGAGAACAATATTCGCATTATCGGAACTGATCTGGATGTCACGATCCGTTGCGACATGGATGCTGAGGAGATTACTACTCCGGGCTCTATTTGTGTTCAGGCCAGAAAGCTATTTGAGATAGCAAGGCTGCTCCCCGACGCGCCGGTTAGTTTTAAGAAAGAAGCTAACGATTGGGTAACCGTCAAGTGTGATCGAGCGAAGTTCAAGTTAGTTGGTGTATCGCGTGATGCCTTCCCAGAAGTTCCCAGTTTTAAATCAGCACCAACAAAAATTCCGGCGGGTATCTTAAAGACGTTTATCGATCGGACAATCTTTGCCATCACTCAAGAGGAATCACGATATACGCTATCAGGAGCTAAATTCATCCTGGATAAATCTGGAGCAAAGATGGTAACCACCGATGGTCATCGGCTCGCGTATGTTGAGCGCAAGGATGTAACCAAGAATGGTGGAAAAGAGGAGATCGATACGTTGATTCCGCGGAAGACGTTGGCTGAACTGACAAAGCTAACAGCCGGATATGACGGCGAAATCAATTTAGGGATGGATGAGAACCATATCTACTTCGAAGTGGGTCCGCGACTCTTGATTTCTCGCATGTTATACGGTCAGTTTCCCAACTACGAAATGGTCATGCCTAAGAACAACGACAAGTCGATCGAATTTGATAGCAGCTTGTTGAATCTTGCAATCAGACGTGTCGCGTTGATGTCAGATGAACGTTCTCATGCCATACGTTTTCATCTCGAGCCCAACCAATTAGTCATCAGTTCCCAGAATGCTGAAGAAGGCGAAGCTAACGAGACAATTCAGGCAGAGTACAGCGGCGAAGAAGCCGACATCGGTTTCAATGCGCAGTACCTTCAGGAGTTCTTGAATGTTGTTGGAGACGGAAAGATCGCGTTCGAGTTCAAAGATGG
>JBKPAL010000228.1:0-5645 GCA_046726395.1 Acidobacteriota bacterium | reverse complement strand
ACAAGCGGTGAAGTTGTCGAACAGATAATCAGACCGACTGGTTTGATGGATCCTGAGGTAGAAGTACACCCAGTAAAAGGACAGATCGATCATCTGCTCGAGGAGTGCCGCGTTCGAGCGGAACGAAACGAACGAGTATTGGTGACTACGTTAACAAAGCGTATGTCAGAAGATCTCACGGAGTACTTTACCGAAGTGAATGTACGCGTTCGTTATCTTCATTCGGATATTGAAACACTTGAGCGAATCAAAATTCTGCGCGACCTGAGACGAGGTGAGTTTGATGTCCTGGTCGGAATTAATTTGCTTCGCGAGGGATTAGATCTACCAGAAGTGTCGTTGGTCGCCATTCTTGATGCTGACAAGGAAGGATTCTTACGGTCAGAGTCGTCTTTGATACAGACTATCGGTAGGGCTGCGAGAAATGCCCGAGGTAAAGCCATCCTTTATGCGGACCGCTTAACCGAATCGATGACTCGAGCACTTGATGAGACCCGCAGACGACGGGATATCCAGGGGGCCTACAACCGCGAGCAGGGAATTACGCCGATGACAATCGTAAAGCCGATTGAGTCGACATTGATAACCGCTTCTGAAGCGGATTACTTCAAAGTGCCAACCGAGATCGATGAGATCGAAGAGTACACGGCGGCGAACATCGAAGCGACTATTGAGCACCTGGAAGCCGAGATGCGTGGGGCTGCAAAACGATTTGAATTTGAAAGGGCAGCGGAACTGCGCGATCGAATCAAGTATCTTCGCGAGCGCGAGCTCCAATTGACATAGCTATGCTGATCAAGTCCGATCCTGATCAGATTCAAACGTTTCTTACAGACGCTAGTTACGTGAAGGGCGGCACAGCGTCGCGTGTGCTCGTTCCTGAATCAGCGAAGGAAGTCGCAGAGATTATCGCGCGCGCGTCCACTGAAAAAACTCCGGTCACAATTTCAGGAGCTGGAACAGGAACTGTTGCCGGCCGCGTTCCCTTTGGCGGCGTTGTATTAGCTACCGATAGGCTCAATCGTATCGGCGGCGTTGTTAATTCTCAGTCACAACTAACCGTAGCAGCTGAAGCAGGTGTCGTGCTTCACGACTTACAGCGCGCAGTCGAAGCTGAGTCGCTGTTCTATCCACCAAACCCTACTGAAACGAGCTGCTTTATCGGAGGCACCATTGCAACGAACGCTTCGGGCTCACGAACGTTTAAGTATGGGCCAACACGAAACTACGTCGAGCGGCTGAAAATAGCGTTGGCTACTGGAGATATCGTCGACATTCGCCGCGGCGAGATTTTCGCAGCAGAACGTCACATCGATCTTCCCTTGCAATCGGGGAAGAGAATTCAGGCACAACTACCTTCGTACAGCATGCCGCACGTTAGAAAACATGCGTCCGGTTATTACGTTGCGCCGGGAATGGATGTCATCGATCTGTTCATTGGCAGTGAAGGCACTCTCGGCGTCATCCTCGAGGCGGAGTTGAAGGTTCTACCGAAACCTGAGCAGATCTTAAGTGGCGTCGTATTCTTCGATTCACAGGAGTCGCTGCTCTCTTTTGTGTCCGCCGTTCGCGCCATCTCATTGGAAACGCGTGCTCGAGCTGCTTCCGCAGCGATTGATGCACGTGTACTGGAGTATTTTGATCGGGAATCGTTGCGCTTTCTACGACAGAAATATGATTCGATACCAGAGCAAGCGATGGGAGCCGTTTTCTTCGAACAAGAGTTGACTCCCGAAACAGAAGACTTCTTGATGGCCGCGTGGCTGTCTCTGCTAGAACA
Organism: Acidobacteriota bacterium; assembly: GCA_046726395.1. Taxonomy (GTDB): domain Bacteria; phylum Acidobacteriota; class Blastocatellia; order Pyrinomonadales; family Pyrinomonadaceae; genus PSRF01. Next base: position 3,865 of record JBKPAL010000228.1, on the reverse strand, counting down.
ACACGCAGCTCTTGCCGACGATTCGTGGTTTGCGACGACAGAGGCAGACCAGGAGAAGTTACGTGAATTTCGGCATCAGTTGCCGGTGTTGATGAACGAGTGGTTTTCGCGTTACAACCAACGGAAGGTCTCGACGGACATGGCTGTGCCGGATAAGGACTTTCCCGGCATTTTGCAGTTCCACGAAGAGTTGCTTGTGAACAGTGGTCTGCGGTACACGATTTTTGGTCACATCGGCGACAACCACGTTCACGTAAACATCCTGCCGCGCAACGACGAGGAAGCAGCTGCAGCCTGGAAGATCTATCGTGCTTTCATAACACGAGCTATCGAGGTTGGAGGCACCGTTTCAGCTGAGCACGGGATCGGCAAGCTAAAGCGAGAGTATTTGCTGGAATTGTATGGTGCTGATCATCTGCGCGAGATGGCCCAACTGAAGAAGACTTTTGATCCCAAGGGAATTCTTGGTCGCGGTAATATGTTTGCTGAAGAATATCTTGAATAGGGTCTTTGGTCTTTGTCAGGAGTTAGTGGTCAGTGGTCAGTTGTCAGTTGTTCGTGGTGTTTCGTGTTGCTTAGTGGATCTTCTTTGCTAGGGTGCCAAAAGGCGATCCACGAAGAAACACGAAACGACACAATCCTTTGACCTGATCACTAACCACTAATCACAGACTACCTACAACTGAACTAACTACTGACAACTGACCACTGACAAAGCCCAAGACCTAAGACCTAAGACCAAATCAATGTTCCGCTTTACCACAGCAGGAGAATCACACGGTCGTGCCCTCGTGGCGATTGTCGAAGGCATGCCCGCCGGTGTTCCTATTGACCTAGGTCTGATCGATCACGACCTGAAACGGCGGCAGTGGGGCTATGGCCGTGGCGGTCGCATGAAGATAGAGCGGGATCGCGTCGAGATTATGAGCGGCGTGCGACATGGACTCACCCTCGGTTCTCCGTTGGCTTTAGTTATTGAGAATAAAGACTGGGCGAATTGGACCGAAGTGATGGCGGTCGAACCGCTTGAAGTTCAGCCAGCAAAGTCACGTGAGCTAAAGCGTCCAAGACCCGGCCATGCAGACTTGGCTGGTGGGCAAAAATTTGGTGCACGCGATTTGAGGAACATTCTTGAGCGGGCATCAGCGCGTGAGACTGCAGCTCGCGTAGCATGTGGCGCTCTTGCCCGGCAACTACTTCAACTCTTTGATGTGGAAACTCGTAGTCATGTGATCCAGCTCGGCAACATTCCGGAAAAGCCCCTCGAGCTCACGTGGCAGGAAATCGCGGCGATTCCCGAAGAGGCACCGTTGCGTTGCGCAAATAACCATGCTGAGCAGCGCATGATTGAATTGATTGATCAGACACGAGAAGCTGGGGACACACTCGGCGGTGTGTTTGAAGTGGTGACTCGCGGACTGGTTCCCGGCTTGGGTTCTCACACTGCTTGGGATTTGAAGTTGGATGGGCGTTTGGCGCAGGCTTTTATGTCAATTCCTGCTGTGAAGGCGGTATCAATTGGTGCGGGAATCGAAGCGAGCAACTTGCCTGGTTCAAAGGTGCACGATGAGATCGCCTATAACGCTGATACCAGACAGTTCATTCGCGAAACGAATCGTGCCGGAGGCCTGGAGGGAGGCATTACGAATGGTGAAGAAGTCCGCGTGCGCGGTCACCTGAAACCCCTCTCGACACTTCGACGCCCGCTGCGTTCCGTCGACATAGACTCTAAAGAGGACAAGCCTGCGGGATTTGAGCGGTCTGATATCACCGCCGTTCCCGCAGCAGGGGTAATTGGTGAAGCGATGATGTCGCTCGTTTTCGCAGCCGCGATGCGAGAAAAATTCGGTGGCGACAGCTTGGGTGAGATGAAACGCAACTTCGAAGGGTATCAGGTACAGTTGCGCGGCTATTAGCGTACTTCTCAGATTCTTTAGGCCGGTAGCTATTAAGCATACTCAGTCGTAGAATAAACATCGTAGACCGGCATTGGTCTTAGATAGGTCAAAAGAAGATGGCAGTAATGGAAATCGTAACGTGGCCGAATCCGGTGCTTGATACACCGGCTGATCCGGTTACGGAGTTTAACGACAATCTGAAGAAACTCGTTAGCGACATGTTCGAGACGATGTACGCGGCGCCTGGTGTTGGTTTGGCTGCTGTGCAGGTGGGCGTGCCGAAGCGTCTCTTTGTGATGGATTGCTCCGCGGGTAAGGATCCAGATCAAAGAGTTGTGATGGTGAATCCTGAAGTACTGCGAGTCGAAGGAACACAGGATGGTGACGAAGGATGTCTTTCGTTCCCGGGCATCTTCTTTCCGGTTGAGCGAGGGCTACGAGCGATCGTAAGGGCTCACGATATCAACGGTAATGAGTTTGAGTTGGACGGCATGGAACTGACCGCCCGCTGCATGTTGCACGAAACGGATCACTGCGATGGGATTGTGTTCCTGGATAAGATGAGCCCAATCAAACGTGAGATCGTGAAACGGAAGATCCGGAAACTGCAGAAGGCAGGAAAGTGGGGCTGAGGAGCAGCAGTAGCCAGAAAGCAGAAAGTAGAAGGCAATTAGGTAGAAGGCTTCGCCATCCGGACTTGAGGAAGTGGCTGCGCCCTTCCGGTAAAGACGTTCAAAGTTTTTCGGGCTCCGCCCTCCAGAGTTTCAAGAAGGGCGGAGCCCAACTCTTTTATAACCACTGTTGCCGGAAGGGCACAGCCACTTCCTCAAGTCCAGATGGCGCAGCCTTTCTGTCTACTGCCTACTGCCTACTGGCTTCTGCTTCCTCGATGGGCCGTTCTCCAGTTCGGAGTTCGTCGTGCTAGTATTTCGAAAATCCAAATTTCAGTTAAAACCATAACTCGGAGCATAAACATGCCGGCAGAATTCCGTAATGAACCGTTGACTGACTTTACAAAAGAAGAGAATGCGCAAGCGATGCGCGTGGCCATCAAGAAAGTTCAAAGTGAATTGGGCCGAGAGTACCCGTTGGTGATCGGCGGTGAACGCATCACAACGGATAGCGAGCTCGAGAGTTTCAATCCAGCCAATCGAACACAAGTTGTCGGACGATTTCAGAAGGCGACGAAGGACCTTGCGAACCGATCAGTCGAGACCGCCTATAAAACCTTCCAGACGTGGAAAAACACCAAGGCCGAAGAACGCGCTGAAATAGTGTTTAGAGCTGCCGCACTTTTGCGTGAGCGCAAACACGAAATGTCTGCGTGGATGATTCATGAAGTTGGAAAGACCTGGGCCGAGGCTGATGGCGATACCGCCGAAGCAATCGACTTCTGTGAGTTTTACGCCCGAGAGATGTTGCGCTACGCAGCGCCCCATCCACTGACTGAAATTAAAGGTGAAGATAATAACTTGGAATACATTCCGTTAGGTGTCGGCGCCGTGATTCCGCCCTGGAATTTTCCGCTCGCAATCATGGCCGGGATGACAGTAGCTTCCTTCGTTACGGGAAACACTGTGGTGCTAAAACCATCTTCAGATGCACCTACGATTGCTTACAAGTTTTTTCAAATCCTTGAAGAAGCCGGGCTGCCAAGAGGCGTAGTTAACTTCATGACCGGTTCCGGAGCCGAGGTCGGCGATGTGATCGTTGACCATCCGAAGACGCGGTACATCGCATTCACCGGTTCTAAAGAAGTTGGATTGCGCATTAATGAGCGAGCGGCAAAAGTCACTGAAGGTCAGGTGTGGATCAAACGCGTCGTCGCCGAAATGGGCGGTAAGGATGCCATCATCGTTGCAGATGATGCGGACCTGGACGAAGCAGCTACGGGGGTGGTCCAGTCAGCCTTTGGCTTTCAAGGTCAGAAGTGTTCCGCTTGTTCACGCGCAATTATCGATTCGCGA
>JBKPAL010000227.1:0-5655 GCA_046726395.1 Acidobacteriota bacterium | reverse complement strand
CAATGCCGCGGTTGCTGTAGGCGCCCGCATCTTTCGGATCGAGTTCGATAGCGCGATTGCAGTCAGCGATGGCCCCGTCCAGATCGCCCTTGTTCTTCTTGGCGAGGCCACGGTTAGTATAGGCCGTAGAATATTTCGGATAGAGTTCGATGGCGCGAGTGAAGTCGGCTATGGCCCCGTCGATGTCGCCTTTAACGCCTTTGGCAATGCCGCGTTCGTTGTAGGCGTTGGCCTCTTTCAAATTCGGCTGGCTGGCCTGCCTGTCTTCGGGCTTCTTCTTCAGTTTTCGTAACGCTTCCTTCGCTTCCTGCGCGTATTGGCCGGTCGGCTCCAGCTTTAGAGCTTCCTCGAAGTACTTTCGCGCGCTCGCGAAGTCTTTCATCTCGACGCTGACGTTTCCGAGATTGACCAACACTCCAACTAATTTCGGATTGATCTCGTGCGCCTTTTCGAGAAACTCGCGTGCCTTTTGCCAGTCGCCCAGGTCCGCATAGTAACCGGCCACATCGTTGAAGCCTTCGGGATGATTTGGATATTGCTCGGTCGCTAGCGTCGAAATTTGGAACCAGCGTTTATCATCCTCCGGGTTCTCCTTTTTCTCGTAATACGAACCGTACTCGTGCAGCTTGTCCGGAACGAACTGATCAGCCGGCTCACTGAGCGGCGCACCTTTTAACCACTTGAGCTGCGTCGGATGGTCGCGGGCATATGCCACCATTTTCTTCAACGTCGCCAATTCGTTGTCGAAATCCCCGCTCTCTTGATACATGAACGCGAGCCCGCACCAGATATCCAAGTGATCGGGAAATTTCGTGGTTGCCTCCTGAAGAAGATCGGTCGCCCGCTTCATGCTCCCTTCAACTTGCCCGAATGAAATGCTTGCCTTCTTTCCGGTTTCCTTATGAGTGAACTCAATGTCGCCTGGGCCCGGTTTCTTTGCCGAGAACGTCAACTGGCGTTGGTTAAAATAATAATTCGCGCTCGTGATCCACCCGTCGGGATCGTCAGGCGCCTTCTCCCGCCATTCGGTGAGCAGAGGCTCGATCTGCTCCTCCGCATGCTGATCCACCAGTTGTCTGTAACGATGAGCGTATTCCTGTCCGCTCGCCACTTCGGACTTCGGCTCGACGGAGACGAGACTTTGCAAAACTTTCTCGAGCGCGCCGGAATCTTTTCGGTAATTGGCTTGGTCGCGGGATGTGAGGACGATATAGCCGACTCCCTGTGGAAGTTGGACGTAGCCCACGCGTTCCCACTGCGAGTAAGTCTTCGTCGCAGGGTATTCGTTGATGAAGTAATCGTGGCCGTCCTTGGTTTTACCGGAAGCAATCTTCTCCTTCGGGGTGCCATGCTTTGCCTTCATTTCCTTGATCGCCATTGCCACGAATACGTTTACGCCTTCCCATTGAGGGCCCGCTACATTGGCGTACATCGCCGTCTTCGCATCGCCCCATGATGAGCCTTTCGGGTAAAGAACGCAGGGAAAGCCCTGTTCTTTGCCCGCCTCAGTGTCAAGGACCCAGCCTTCTGGGGCAGTGATGTTAAAACCCGCCTTCGGGCCATGAACAATTCCGCGAGGATACTTCTCCTCTGCAGGAACTCCGGCGGGCAGAAGCACCAGCGCTAAGCAGACAACGATTGGCGATTTCATCATGTTAATCCCACGTTCTGCACTTTTTCCCCGCGCCACACAAGCAAACAGTTCCTGGCAAATGCGGCCCCGTGAAGTAAAAGCAAAATGCGCACGTCGAAGCGACCAGCAAAATTTCATGTCGATCAAACAAAGGCTCGCTATTTAGGCACATCAGAAGCGCGATAGTTTCGGCAGAAGACCGGCGTCACTTTCTTCTGCAGCCATTTCTCTTCCGCAACGCTCCAGAGGCCTTCAAATCGAGCTCGCCACGATTTTATTCCGGGAATGCCTTTGCCGTTGCTGTTGGAGACGCATTTAACGACGACCTGATTTTTGGCGTTCAGTTTCCAGCTTCCGCTGAGAGCAATTTCCATGAAATCCTCAGGCGCGCATTTGTCGTAGTCGGCGTGAAGGAAATCAGAAACGGCTTGCGAGAGCTCGCGCTGGTGCACGATCTGCCCCTGTTTTACTTCAAACGCAATAACGCAACGCGGATTCCATTTACCCTGGCTGACGATCACAGCGGCCGAGCTGTCTTTCGCCCAGTTCATGGACAGCCCTTTGTAATTGATGTCCTCGAAATACCCGACGGGCAATGGGCCCACGATCCGGAATGGATCCAGTGCGACGAGGTAATTGTTGGCTGTTCCGGACTCCGGCTGGGTCGGGAATTCATTGCCTTCCTTCGGATAGATGAGCGCGAGCTCCTTGTTCGGCGAAATAGATGACGGTGCCAAAAGATAGTCCTCTCGATATTCGGCGGGCGCATCAGCCGGCAATTCGCGACCAAAAACTCCCGCGGTGAAATCGCTATCTTGCGCTCCAATCCCGCTCTTCGGTTGAAGCGAGATCCAAGCCAAAGCAGAAATCACAACGAGCACTACACGCATCATGATTGTTGGTCCGGTGTTGCTTCGCGTCAGATCAAAACGTTCAGCACTCTCGTTCCCTTGACCGCCATGCACATTTTTGTTTTCATTTCGGACATTTGTTAGAAGCGACGATTACTCGTTAGTCTTTTGTTCCTTTACAGGTTGCGTGTTTAAGACTCGACTTTTGTCGTTAGGCAAAAGCTCACACTCGCCTTCGGCGTCAAACCAAACATGATAAAGAGCAACCGATCCGCCCTGCTCGTCTTTCTCCGCCTGTCCATATTGACCGAGCGTCGCGGACGGATCGCGCTCCCTGATTTGCCATTGTGATTCTTCCCTGGCTAAAAACCGCGTTGGCGAAATCCATTTTACGATCGCGGAATAATTCGAATTCTGCCGAGCTTTCCACGGTTTCGGTGTGCCATAGTCCGCATAAATCTCATCCGACGTAAGCGCACCACCGAGTTCTTTCGTTAGCTGGCAAAATTGAGGCACTGCATGACAAAGCAATTCCGGCGTCTTCACCGGATATGCGCGTCGATTTTCGATGCGATAAATGACGTTGTCCGCCCAGTGCCGGTCGGCCCGCGAGGTAATTCCAACATGTTTGGAGTCCGGCGCCCAATGTGCGTGGTATGCGTCGGGCGCGGAATCCAGACCGGTTGCAACTTCTTCCAGTTTTCCGATCAGCTTTTTTGACTGGGCGTCCCGCAAATACACTCCGAAGTCTCCAGCCTTATTTTCGCCAGTAACGATAGAGAACTTCTTATCCGCTGAGGTTCCGCCATCGATCACCAGGAATTCTCCCGGTTTGTAGTCGTACGTGGCGGTCGCGCCAGCATATGCGACGAATACAAGACTGAGCGCGACCGCTGCTCTCAGCCGCGATCGATTTTGTCTCATGGGATGGGAACGATCAAAACTGATGGTAACGGGAGGCGGCGATTATGAAGAACGTGAAAACATTCTCATTGCTTGGCGTTCGCCTGCGATCATTCATTGATGTTGTCGAGGCCGACAAATTTCCAGCCGCTCTTAGTTAGCTCGAAAATGAAGCGAATCGGTGCGTTTTCCCAGTCGTCTGGAGTCTCCTTGAAAGGGCAGTAGACATTATACCGCCGCGCCGATTCTTTTTTCGGTTCAGCGCTTCCAAAGCATTGAGCGGCGTTTGCCTCGCCTTTGAAGATTTCGTTATAACGGCGCGAGAAGTTCTCCTTGTTCTTTACCACTTCCATTTCATAGCCCATCGACAGTGGGAACTTCGTCATCTCCGCGACCGCGGCTTTATCGCCAGCGATAACCGCAGACTTAAATTTCTTCCAGAATGCCGAAAAGTCGCCCTGTGCAAACGCGCTTGGAAATGACAACAGAATCAAAATCCCAGCTAACCAAGTCTGCGTTCTTATCACCCGTCTCCGCTCGCCTACGACGCGGCAGGCGCGAATAGAGACGAATGAATTTAATTCCGACGTTTTCACTGTTCCTTTAATCACGGTGTTTCCCTTTCGTTAGGATTTCCTGCGGTTTTTGAAAATCACGGCTAATGGTTCACGCCACGATTGCGACAAGGTAAAAGACGATCTCATTGTTCTTCTTCGAGCTCCTTTTTCGACATCTGATGCGTTTTGATGATCTTCCAGTTGCCGGCATCGTCGAACTTCAACGTGAAAAGAAATCCCGCTTCCAACTTGCCAGACTCTCGCCCATAACAGGGCGTGTACACGATCGCCGTATTTGCGTCGGACCATTTGCGCAACTTCATAATGTCCCATTCCGGTGCGCAATGGCGCGGGTCAAAATGCTTTGGCAAATGGCCTTTGCCGAACCGCGCCAACTGCGGGCCCTTTGTTTCATCCGCCGGTGAATCCAGCGCTACCCATTTATCGTCACGTAGCTGATAAAAAACGATCGACTGAAACCTCATGTGATGCGCGTGCATCGGACTGTAATTGAAGCCAAACCGTTTTGAATCCGGCGCCCAGAGCAATTCCGGATCCTGACCTGCCGGCGCGGTACCCGGATTACGTTGCTCGAAGAAATCGATCACAGTTTCGTCTGTGGAGAGTTTAACAAGTTTCGGTGTATCCCCGCCGATGTACCCCCATTTTTTATCTGGAGAAATCGAGGGTTGCTCCTCTGCCGGAGATGGGGACTCCTGCGCATTGGAAAAAACACAAGTGGTCGCGCACGCGACGAGGATCAGAACAGTGCCGAAGTATTTCATTCGCCCTTTTCTATCTTTTCGACTTCCTTCTCCGACATCCGGTGCGTTTTGACGATCTTCCCGTTGCCCGCGTCGTCGAACTTCAATGTGAATAGGAAAGCGGCCTTCACTTTGTCAGAATTGCGTCGATAACAAGGCGCATAAAGGATTGCAGTATTGGCATCAGCCCAGTTGCGGAGTTTCAAAACGTCACGGTTTGGCGCGCAATGGCGCGGGTCAAAGCCCTTGGGCAAGTGCTCTTTTAGCGGTTGCACCAATTGGCTGCGCTCTGATACCTCATCCACCGGTGAATGTAAGGCTACCCATTTGTCGCCACGCAGCTGATAAAAGGCGACGGTTACATAGGTCGTGTGGTGCGCATGGGGAGGGCTGTAATTGAAGGCAAAGCGTTTTGAATCCGGCCCCCAGACTACCTCTGCGTCCCTAGTATCGGGACCATTTACCTTCAGCTCTTGATCCAGATCCAACACAATTTCCGTGGTGCCGGCCTTTACAATTTGCGGCACACACTCACCAGCGCCGTATTCAACGCACTTGTATTCCCATTGTTTGTCTGGCGATATCCAGTCCGAGGCGAAGGTGCTCGGAGTTCCACTCGAATCGAACTTTACGATTGAGTGGTCGTTCGAGAAAAGAAGATTGCCGGACTTATCGACAGCCAGGCTCCAAGGCCTATAGCCGCTGATCGCGGAGGTAAATGTGCTCCCTATTCCGTAAGGATCCAGCTTAAGAATGACGTGACCGATGCCAGTGGCTGTCGTTACCTCATCTGTGACACACACAGAGCCCGATGCGTCGACAACCATGGCGCTCGGATCATGAAGCCCGGTCGAGAAAGTGCGTTTTGTCCCATCCGGCGTGATCTTAACGATCGAGCGGCCGATTCTGGCATCTGTAAGCCCGGCATCCGCGACAAAGAGCTCACC
>JBKPAL010000226.1:0-12091 GCA_046726395.1 Acidobacteriota bacterium | reverse complement strand
GCACAGCCCGTGTCTATGCAAACTTAAGTTGAATCGTAATAAGGGTGAAGTTGAAGGACCACAGGCTAGTGGTATTACGTCGCGACGCAATCTCTACTGCGAGATGCTATTGAAGGCTGGCGTGCTAAACTACGCTTCAACCAACTAACCATTGGATTCATTCATGCAATCAACTCTAGGGAAACTTTCACTGGGCCGTTATTCATCTGCGGTACAACGCGCCCTGGCCGAAGCGCAAGAGGCAAATGCAATTGCGCGCATTTGGGAGAAAGACCCGACGCTGTGGAGATCCGACGCGGCTGAGCAACGTGTAATTAGCAACTCACTCGGCTGGTTGACGGTAGCGGATGAAATGAAAGCGGCCGTCCCCGATCTGCAGCAATTCGCCAAACACGTCAGGGATGACGGTTTCAAGCATGTGATGGTCTGCGGGATGGGTGGTTCATCACTCTGCCCTGAAGTGCTCGCCCAGACTTTTGGCCCACAGACTGGGTTTCCTCGTCTGCTGGTCCTTGACTCCACGGATCCGGACGTCATAGCTAACTTCCAAAGCCAGATTGACGTCGAACGCTGTCTCTTCGTGATTGCTTCGAAGTCAGGTACGACCACCGAGCCGCTGGTTTTTTATAAGTACTGGTTCGCACAGGTTGCCGAGCGCGTTTCGAATGCTGGCGACTCATTTGTGCTGATCACGGATCCAGGCTCTCCTTTGGCCGATGAGGCGAAACAGAAAAAGTTCAGACGTGTGTTTCTGAATCAACCAACGATCGGCGGCCGATACTCTGCACTCTCATATTTCGGCATGGTTCCAGCAGCATTGATGGGGCTTGACATCGAAAGATTGCTGGACAGCGGCCGCTCAATGACCGCTCTTTGTGGACCAAAGACACCACCCACAAAGAATCCGTCCGCGGTTCTTGGCGCTGCAATGGCGGAATGCGCGAAAGCGGGTCGCGATAAGCTGACCCTGGTAACTGACAGCGAGATCGGATCGCTGGGATTGTGGATAGAGCAGCTTGTGGCCGAGAGCACCGGAAAGGAAGTGAAGGGAATCTTACCTGTTAACGGTGAAGAGCTTGGCCCACCTGAGGTTTATTCCGACGATCGTCTCTTCATCTATCTAAGCGTCGGCGAACCAGATCAGCAAATTGTATCGAGCCTAGAAGCGCTTTCCTCCGCAGGTCATCCCATAGTCCATCGAACTCTGGATGACCTGTACGACTTAGGCGCGGAGTTTTTTCTCTGGGAATTTGCGACTGCATTTGCTGGATGGAGGCTCGGCATCAATCCGTTCGATCAACCTAATGTGCAGGAGTCGAAGGATGCGACGCGCAGATTGCTTCAAGAGTTCACCACCCAGGGCGAGTTGCCTGAGCCGGCGCCTTTGATTAACGAAGGAGTGCTGAAAATCTTTGCCAGCGATCGTTCCCGCGCACTTCTATCGACTGATTCAATTCTGGATACGCTGCGAACACATCTCGCGAGTGCACAGCCTGGGGATTATCTTGCGTTCCTGAATTATGTTGAGGAGACGCCGGCTATTGAGGCTACGATTCAATCCATTCGAATGTATCTACGCGACAGGACTCGATGCGCAACAACGACTGGCTATGGCCCACGGTTCCTTCATTCGACGGGACAGCTACACAAAGGCGGACCAGACTCAGGTGTCTTCATTCAGATTACCGCTCCGGATGAAACTGATTTACCGATACCTGGCGAGCCTTATTCGTTCGGCGTACTCAAACAGGCCCAGGCATTGGGAGATTTTGAATCGCTAAATGCTAAGGGCCGTCGTGCAATTCGTGTCGAGCTTGGCGAGGAAACGTTGGCGGGATTGACGCGCCTTGAAGAGTTGATAGTCTCAGCTATGTCGTAGATGTGTGAAAGAGCGGGGGTAAACCGCCCTTCCCAACCTCGAGACTCTCAAACTTAAGTTGCGAGACGAAGCTCGAAAGGCTTTCTTCGTGGCTCGAATACTCAAGATTGAGAGTCTCTAGGTTCGGAAGGGCGGTTTACCCCCGCCGATTCTTAAACACCGCTCAGCAATTAACGTAGCCGAGCAGCCAGAACACGATGATGAAGATAAGAATTGTGGAGATACAGCCGCCACCAAATTTCCATGCCGCTGCGCCTGCCAAAATTCCGCGAAGAGGTCCTTCCATTTAAATCCTCCCTGATGTGAACGGTTAACGTGTTGAAGCGGCCTTACCTTGCCTCTTGGCTTCCTGAAGCCGATTGCCAAGCTCCTCAATCTGGTCCTTGGTCAGGACTGACCGAGCTTTCTTGAACAGCTCGCCCTCTTCTTCTTCAACGTGATGCTCTACATTTTCTTTGAGCACCGTGAACTTTGCGGTCCACTGTTCATCATCTTTCGGCTCTGACTCCAATTCTGAAAGCAGCTGCTTGACCAGATTGTGCTCTTCATATGCTTCCAGAGTGATGTCATGAGTTTCTTCCTTATCCTCCAAAGCTGGATAGAAGATCTGTTCCTCGATCTGCGCGTGCAGGTCCAGTTGGTTCTTCAACTGCGTAAACAGTTCCTCACGCGTCTTTGAGGCGCGTTCAGTAGATTGATCAATCTTCTCCATAATGCCGGCAACCTTTTCATGGTCCGCCTTCAATACTTCAAATGCGTTCATCGATCGTTCCTCCCCTAAGATTTGCTAAGCGTTAACGTTATTTTTTCCGAGACTTTTTCTGGGTACTTCTACCCTTCTTGGTGCTGGTACCTTTCTTCGTGCTCGCCGAGCGTGAAGTCTTCAGAGCAGATGTTCGACTGGTGACTGTCGCCCGCTTAGATCCTCTCGCTGCATTTTTTTTGGTGGCTCGTTTGGCCGTTGTTTTGTTGGACCGCTTGGTGGCGCGTTTAGAAGTTCCCGCCCGCTGGCTCGTAGCCGACTTCGTTGCTTGACGCTTGCGACTTCCAGTGGACTTCGTCGCGCTTTTCGTGGACGAAGTCTTTCGGGATCCCTTCTTGCCGCTTTTCCTACCTGACGATCCGAGGCCGACAAGATTAGCGAGCGAAGCTATAATCCCGGTCCGTCCATTTCTCCTTTCGCGTGTACTGCCCGCAGTGGTCCCCTTTGATTGGCCCACCGCCCGGCGAGACTTTGCGCCGTCCCCCGCAGGCGAAGTCTCGCCCATTAACTGCTGCTTCTCCGCAGCCATCTGATCGCCTAATTTTTCGACTTGATCTTGCGAGAGAACATCCGCGGCTTTGTCGAACATTTCACCTTCTTCTTCTTCCACGTGATGTTCTACGTTCTCTTTGAGGACGGTCAGCTTTGCATCCCACTCGTCGTCGGGAGTGCCGTAAGACTCCAACTCTGCCAGAAGTTCCTTCACTACGTTGTGCTCCTCGTAGGCCTCGAGCGTGATCTCCCGTGTCTCGGCATTCTCCTCAAGGACGGGATAGAAGATCGTTTCTTCGATATGCGCGTGGACGTCGAGTTCGTTCTTCAGTTGTGCGAAGAGGCCTGTCTTATTCGTTTCGGACGCCTCAATCTGTTTGAAGAGAGCAGAAACCTTTTCGTGATCCTTCTTCAGAAGTTCAAATGCGTTCATCTGTATCTTCCACCTCCGATCTAACTAGTCCCTCTCATCAGCAACGGTCGCAAGAGCCATGCGGACATGGATTGCATTTAAATCGAACATGAATCAATTGTTGGTCGATAGAGGGCAATCGCGGTGCCAATTAGGCCGGGGTAGTAAGCAAGCCTCGTCACTTGCTCGCCTGAGCCCTGAGGAATTTCAGAAGGGAGGCTTCGGCTGGATGGAGCTTATTGCCGTTATGAGAAATGAACTGTTCTAACGTTTCAAAATAGTTATCAATTATCTTCCCTCGCAAGAAGCCATTGAGCACTTCAGGTGCGATATACGAACCACGACAGACTGCGGGAGTGTTACCGAGCACCTCGGCCGTTTCCTTAATTGCGGCAATAATCTTCCGTTTACGGACAGTGGGTTTCTCAACAAGCTCGGTCCCCGCGCGGGCTAACGCGCAAGCGCAAACAAGAGTGCCAGCCCAGGTGCGGAAGTCTTTAGCACTGAATCTGGTTCCCATGACCTCCTTTATGTAGTCGTTGATACGTTTTCGGCTTACGTCGACCAACTCGCCGTTGCCATTTCGATATTTAAAGATCTCTGCACCCGGTTCTTTGAGCAGCGCTCGGACCACCTTCGAAACCTGTTTGTCTTTCAGCTGACGCTGTTGTCGTACACCTGATTTTCCGGGGAAGTCGAATTCAAGCGTTTCGCCTCGTACTTTCACATGCTTTCGCCGCAGCGTCGCGATCCCATAGCTGCCGTTCTCGCTCGCGTAAACCTGACTACCTGGGCGCATGAAGCAAGTGAGAAGGATTCTCAGTATCGCTGCCATCACTCGTTCTTTTTCCAAGCCGCGACGTCGTAGATCACGCTTCACCGTGGCCCGCAATTTCGGAAGCGCTTCAGTAAAGCGGATTAGTCGTTGGAACTTTTTCAGTTCCTGACGGCGTGTATGACTTTCGTGATAGAGATATTGCCATCGGCCAGCTGCATCTTTGCCGACTACTTGCACCTTCGCGTTCTCACTCGAACTGATTGCAACATCTGTCCAAGCCGGAGGAATTCTTAGGTCGTCAATGCGTTTAAGGATTGTCCCATTGACCTTGCCACCATTAGCAGACCGATAAGTGAAACCCGACTGAGGCGTTCCATCTCGAATGATTCCCGTCCTTTGTAGTCGCTCGATTCGAGTCATAAATGCTTAGATGCCGGAACGGGATTTGATTGAGACAAAGGTACGTCGGTTCAGTCGTCTGGTTTCAACACAAGGGAAACGACATTCTGAAGTCCGGGGAACGATGTGAGATTTAGGTAGGTAGTGGTGTCTCAACTCAAAGACAAAGATAACAATCGCAAGAGAAATGATCAGCAGTTCTTCGTCAGTTGCTCGTGGTGCGGCAACACCATTCGAAGAGATAGGTCGAGAAACTCCGAGCAGATGTGTCTCATCTGTTATGCACGAATGCTGAATCAATACTTTCAAAGGATCCACAACAGACGTCATGATAAAAATGGTGAAACACATCGGCTCTAGTGGGGTTTCTCGAGCTATTTGCGTTTCTGATCTCCGCGATCTCCTTGTCCGGGAGGCACGGTGTGTTTAGCGTGCTGTTTACGGTCTTGGGTTATTGAACGTCCCACGTCAGAGACGTCGTCAAATCGACCTTCCTTATCTCGGCGGACGAACCGTTTGTCCTTGCTTGTATCAACCAATTCGCGATGGCTCTTGTCCGTTTTCTTTGGCATAACTCTCTCCTTTGCTTGTGTAGGCTTCTTGTACAGAGCCGACGTGCTTTTGTTTACTAACAGATCACCATTTTGCGCCTCAGTGCACGTCTCGACCCTCGCGCAACCGTAGTGCCAGCTTCGTACAAAGGTGATCCTAATTCGTAAATTACGATGAAATAGCTGTGGCACGGCCATTGGTTGTATCAGGCGCAGCAATTGCAGTGACCGACGTGCAACATCCGTCAACGAGGATATGTATTGATGCTGGAATCAGGCGAAGCCGTTAAAGAAGCATTGGCGATTGGCGCCGAATCGAATGATGAGGTCGAGGCTGCTCGCGTCGAGCAGCAGCGAGGACAGTCAAGCTTGTCGTTAGGGTTGCTGCTTGAAGCTATCGAGAAGGAACGCTCCAGCTTGGATCTTCTTGATGAAGGCGTCGCGACGTTGCGCCAGGCAGTTGAAGACAGGCGAAAAGCACTCGAACAACAGCAAGAGATTCTGCACGAGCTAGTTGACGCAATGCGGACCTCCGAGCGCAAGTAGGTCTAAAAGAAGCGGAACAAGAATTATGAGTCATCAGGAAGTAACAAATCGTCACCAGACTGTCAGTCGTTCTGAAGAGGTGGGAAGGATCCGTGAGCCTCAATCACCGATGCCACCTCAACATCAAGAGAAGCCGGGAATCGAATCAAAACTCACCCCACGCCCAAGGTACGAGGCTTCTCTGTATAAGGGTGCGGATAAGTTGAAAGGTAAGGTCGCCCTTATTAGCGGCGGTGACTCAGGAATCGGTCGAGCAGTGGCAGTACTGTTTGCCCGTGAGGGAGCCGACGTCGCAATCATTTATTTACCTGAGGAACAGTCAGATGCTGACGAGACGCGTAGTGCGGTAGAGAAGGAGGGTCACACGGCACTACTGATCGCAGGCGATATTCTGGAGGCCGACTTTCCTCAGCGAGCCGTTGATAAGACGGTAACTAAATTTGGCAAGCTGGACATTCTCGTTAATAACGCTGCCTTTCAGCAGCATCAACCGGGATTGGAGGAGATCACAGACGAGCAGTGGGATCGTACTTTCAAGACGAATATCTACGGGTACTTTCGCATGACGAAGGCAGCACTGCCGCATTTGAAAGAAGGCAGCGCCATTGTCAATACAGGTTCAATTACCGGTCTCGAGGGAAGCAAACACTTGCTCGACTATGCTTCGACTAAAGGTGCCATCCACGCATTTACAAAATCGCTAGCACAGAATCTCGTCGAACGTGGTATCCGCGTTAACTGCGTATCACCTGGCCCGGTCTGGACTCCGCTAAATCCTTCCGACAAGCCAGCGGAAGAAGTGGCCCAGTTCGGTGCGGACACGCCTATGAAGCGTCCGGCGCAACCGGAGGAGATCGCGCCCGCGTTCGTTTACTTCGCTTCAGAGATCGACTCGAGTTACGTGACTGGTGAAGTGTTAACGCTGCTCGGTGGCGAGACGAGCGCGGCGTAAAGACTTATTGCGAGCTTATCAAGCGCCGAACCGGCGTAAATCAGAAAGGAGAATAACTATGGCAGACAATGGAGGGGGAGGGAGTGCCGGAGTTGTGGCGGTGCTCGTTATTTTTGTAGTGCTCATTTTGGCAGCGCTGTTGGTATTTGGTGGACGAATATTTAGTGGGAACAAACAGGTTAACGTCAATATCAGCACACCATCGAAATAGCAGGAGGCCTCAAATGATTAGCTGGCAACAGTGGTCAAAGAGATGGGGCAGTTGGTCCGGTTGGCGAGCTAACTGCCCAACTTTCCGGCAGGACGCTATCGAACCGCGGCCGGGGCTCACGGCCGAAGAGCCCAGCGACCGAGTAGTTCGACAGCGACGCATGTGGAGATTTCCGGGACGGAAGAAAGAGATGAACTATCTTTCGACCGCTTCCCGATCGATGAACTTAAGGAGCTAAAAGAATAGTGACACTTGCAACGACAAAAAGGGGAACTGCAGAAAATACTCATATGCGGCTAAATGAGACTTTTCGTGCATTTTCTGTGGCTGCCGCGAACACGATGGGAACGTCATGGATGTTTTTCGTTAACTTGGTTCTGATTCTCATCTGGGTCGTTGCTGGCCCTTTTTTCAATTATTCCGATTCATGGCAACTCGTTGTGAACACGGGCACGACCGTTCTGACGTACTTGGCGGTCTTCCTTATTCAAAACACTCAGAATCGTGATGCGAAAGCAATTCACTTAAAACTAGATGAGTTAATCAAAGGAGTAGATGGAGCGCGGACGCATCTTGTGAATCTTGAAAATCTAACCGATGACGAACTCGACAAGCTGCAGAAAGAATTCGAGCGATTGAGAAACAGCAAGGAGAATCGCCGAGTCGCAAATGTGAAGACAGGTAAGACGACGCTGGTGTAATGGGCGGAAGAATTCGGTGGTCGACCAAGCAGCAGTTCGAGTGGCAGTCGTGGCGCCCAAGGCGGAGGAGGACGAAGCGGCGGATCCCAAGGTGGTTCGAAGCGGCGGCGGCAATCGCTAGCATTCTTCATTTCCTGGAATATTTACGGAGGGCGAGCCATGGCTTGCCCTTTTTCCTTAGGAAAAACGTTCGAGAAAAAGCTGGAATTGCCCGGTTATTGGGGTTTTCTCCTGAATAACTATGGCAAACGCATCAACATTAAGACGCACACAGCTTTCTCTAGTTTCAACAAACCATAGCATGCCGGCCGAAGAGAACTACGAAGAGGCTCGGTTGGCTTTCAAACAGTCATTTCAAGGGTGGATCACAGCAGTACCTAAAGAGGCGGACAAACCAAAGCTCCAGCCCGTTACGACAGAAGCTTTCATGCAAGTGGAATTAGCAACTCTCCGGGAAAGTAGGAATCACAGGTGTTGGCCGACTGAAGTGTTGGCAAAGTTTCTTGCTGCCGATGTAATTAGCCGTTAGTAGTCTCTTCTTAGACAAGCTCCTTTGGTGAAACGAATGCCGCGACTCTCACGAGTCGCGGCATTTGTTTATGACCACACTTGTTCGGTGAGACATCACCGGCTTCAGCCCGTGGTCCTTCAACTTCAACCTAATGAAAACTGCTGCAACTAGCAGATACCACCGGCTTCAGCCGGTGGTGTCATGTTGTATCGGGATGAGCCGGTACTAGGTCGAAAGTTGAAGTACCACCGACTGAAGTCGATGGTGTCACGATCACTTACCTGCTTTTTGGTTCTCCGAATCCAGCCACTGCTTCAATGGCGCGAAGTAGTCGATGATGGCAGTTGCATCCATCTTGTCTTCTCCAGTAATAACCTTGAGCGCTTCAGGCCACGGCTTGCTCACTCCCATCGCTAACATCTGCTTCAACTTGTCGCCTGCTTTCTTATTGCCATAGATCGAGCACTGATAAAGTGGTCCATTGAAACCCGCTTCACGACACAAAGCGCGGTGAAATTGAAACTGAAGTATCGCGGCAAGAAAGTACCTCGCATACGGTGTGTTCGCCGGAACGTGATACTTTGCACCCGCATCGAAATCCTGTTCAGTTCGCGGAGCTGGCGGTCCTACCCCCTGATACTTCTCTCGCAAGTCCCACCACGCCTTGTTGTAGTCTCCTGGTCCTACTTCACCCGAGAAGACTTTCCAACGCCATTGGTCCACGAGATAACCGAACGGCAGGAACGCAACTTTGTCCAACGATCGCTGCAAGAGAAAACCGATATCCGCACTTTGGTCCGGCACGCGATCGATCAGGCCAATCTGTTTCAAGTATGAGGGCGTTACCGAGAGCGCAATTGTGTCACCGATTGCTTCGTGAAACGCATCGTTTGCACTCTCCCGATAGAGAAATGGCTGAGTGGCATAAGCCATCTGATAATAGTTGTGTCCTAGCTCATGATGTACAACGGTGAAGTCTTCCTCCGTCGGTTTAATACACATCTTCAGTCGCACGTCTTTCTCAAAATCAATGTCCCAGGCACTGGCATGGCAAACCACATCTCGATCTTGCGGCTTGGTGAGCATTGACCGCTCCCAGAAAGTTTGCGGCAGCGGATCGAAGCCTACCGAGGTGAAAAACGATTCGCCATAACGCACCATCTGTTTGGCATCCGTGTTTCGACTCTTAAGAACTGCAGTGAGATCGTAACCGCGATCGTTACTCGCTGGAGCAAGTAACGGATAGATGTTTCCCCATGTCTGCGCCCACATGTTCCCAAACAGGTGGGCGGGGATTGGCCCACTCTCCGGCACTACCTGGTTGCCATATTTCTCTATGAGCTTTCGACGAGTGTATGTGTAGAGAGAGTCGTAGAGCGGCTTCACCTGTTGCCACAGTCTCTCCATCTCAGCAGCAAAGGCGTCGGGCGGCATGTCGTACTTCTCTCGCCACATTGCGCCCATGTCCTTGAAACCCATTTCGCGCGCGCCCTTATTTCCGAGTTCCACAAAGCGCTGATAGTTCTTTCGGTAAGGTGGAGAAACCTGGTGCCAGCCGAGCCAGATCTTTTTAAGTTCTTCTGGGTCGCGGCTGTTAGCCATTATTTCTTCCATGTCGCCCAGGCTCAGACACTTTGATTTGTCGCCGTCCGGACAGTACTTGCCACGGCCATAGTCTCCCTCCATCGACGCGGCAATTTTTGTTAACTCTTCACGTTCAGCAGCGTCTTTTGGTGCCGGGAGAACAAGCGAGAGCTTCAGCAGTTTCATCTTTCGCGCAACGTCGTAAGGCAGATCGATTTTGTCAAAACGGCTTGCTTGCTCAGCGAGCTCCGTGGTCGTAGCGATCAATGCCTCATTCGCTTCGGCGGATAGAGCCTCGGTATCCGGAGTGATAAATGTGCTCTTCACCCAATCTGCGCGTGAGTACTTCACGTTCAAATCGAAGAGACGTTGTTCGGCGTCTTTAGTGAATCGTTCAGCTTCAGCTGGAGTTGCGTTTCCGGTTGCGATTGAACCGGGTGCATTTGAGCACGACGATGAAAGTGACATGGAAAGCAAGATAAGCAGCAGGGCTGCGATACTCAAGACGGAATACCTCATCGACACCTCTTTGCAGTTTCTGGATTTTGCAAGATTGTAATGTGCATTGGTCAGAGTTTCATACCGGATAAGACCATAAAACGTTCGGGAAACGGCTTGCCGCCTGGTGTGAGGCGCGGCTTGCCGCGCCGTAAGGCTTAATCCTGAATTGGGCTATGCCTCTGGTTCGGCCTTGGCCCAATTGCGATTTCAATCATTCACGTCGAGTTTAGGGAAGAGCCAGAATCGAGGGCGGAGCCAAAAGTAAATTGAGCAATTACGGCACGGCAAGCCGGCGCCCACACCAGGCGGCAAGCCGTCACCAGGCGTACGCGTGGTTCCCTAGCTGCGCTTCTTTTGTAGTGGCAATACGCCGGCGTCTACGGTTTTACCGGTCCGCGAGATGGTCTGGAAATAAAACTGATCGCCAACTATCTCGACCAGCATGAAAGACATGTCTGTATCGAAAGCTTTGTCAGTCAACGGTGAATTATCTTTTACGTCACCGGTTCGCAACTTCCCACCAGCACCAGATACAAAGTAGTAAATACCCTTCTGCGGTTTGATTCGCTCATAGAAGTGATCGTGCCCGGTGAGAACGACATTCGCTCCGTATCTGAGAAAGATGGGTTCGACAATCTCACGCAGCTGATTGTCAGAACCGTGCTTGCCTCCGGACGAGTACGGTGGATGATGACAGAAGAAGATCTTCCATTTAGAAGTATCTTTGCTGAGTTCACCTGTTAACCAGTCAAGCTGTTTCTTATCCATATAGTTACTGTTCAGCGAGTAAAAAGCCACGTCACCCTTCGTGAAGCGGTAGTACTCCTTCCCAGACATGTTGAAGTTCTCGTAGAACCTCTGCGCCGGCTCATCGTGGTTTCCCAACGTAGCGAAGAATTTGACCTTGTTATCAATCAGGGTTTTATAAACCTGCTCAAATTTTTCACTGTAATCCCTTGGCGTTTCCCCTCCGTATAAGTTGTCACCCAGCAACAAGACCATTTCAAAAGGAAAAGCGGCGTGAGCGCGAAGCAGTACCTCACCGAGTTGATACTGCTTCTGAGTGCCAGTGCCTGTGTCTCCGATCACCGCAAACCGAACAGAGCCGTTCTTGTTGGGAAGGCTGATCTTTAGTGCAGTGTCAGTTGCTTCAGATCTGACATTGCTGCTGCGAAGCGCTTGCGCAACCGATGCTGAACTAAAACCAAATTGGACCGCTAACGCGAGCGCGAGTATTAATACGAGTTTCTTCATCGCAAGCTCTCCTTACGAAAGTGCCCTGGGCATGTAGTCCACGATTAGATCATTGTCAGTATCCACCAACAGCAAATAACGATTCACGAAACGATACTTCAGCTCTTTCGGTAACTGCGGCAGTTTCAGTAACAACGTTGGCGGAATTTGCGTGAACTCTTTTTCGTCAGGGTAAGGGTAGTTCACGCGAAGCGGTACGCCTTTCGTATCGGCTTCCAAGACAGTCTTCTTTAGCTCTGCCTTTTCTGATCCTTTAAATTCTTCATTGATTAATGTTCGGATGTGAGAAGCGATTGCAGGATCTAATATATCGCCGGATTTCGCATTTGCTCTCGCTGTACGCATCGCAGCTACGAACGCAGCTTGGTAAGCACTGATCTGCTGGGGTGTAGCCTCCTTCGGAAGTGCTTGTACCTTTTTCTTGACCGCATTCCGTTGCTCAACGTAGGCCTTCACCTGTTTATTGAAATTGTTTACGACGTCCTTCCCTTGGACCACTGTTGCGTATGCAGCATGGTTCTGCCATTGCGAACCGCTGCTGATGAATAGAGAAACGA
>JBKPAL010000225.1:0-6379 GCA_046726395.1 Acidobacteriota bacterium | reverse complement strand
TTGGCTCGCGTGGACTTCTTCCTGCGGCGCGAGCCAAATGAACTTTTGATCAATGAGTTGAATACGATGCCTGGGTTAACCGAGGTGTCTGGTTATCCGAAGATGTGGGCGGCATCGGGAGTGCCGTTCAGCAATTTACTGAGCCGGCTTATCGAGCTTGCTTTTGACAGGCATCGTGACAAGTCTCTGAATAAGATCAGCAAGTAAAGCTCACTTAGCTTTCGGCGCTCGATACCCTTTGCGAGCGCGAACACTTACGTTCTCACGCTGGATCTTCACATCGAGCGTACGCCACTTCCCATCCTTTGCAGAATTTACAGGTCGGAACGCGATCGTGTATTGATGGCCCAATTCCTCTGCGATGCTCGCGAATGCATCTCTCAACGCTGGGCCACCAGGTGTGGCAATAAACCTTCCACCACTCTTCTCGGCGAAGTTCTTGAGAACTCGCGCAGTCTGTAAGTTGCGCGAAGCATTTCCGTCCGTTGCTGTCATATCAACAGCATAGATTGCAGCACCAATTGCGAGTGCGCTCTCAAGAGCTTTTTCTGTCGACGCCTTGCTAAACGTGTCCATGCCGTCCGACAAAACAACGATAGCTTTGCGCATCTCTGGTCGATCGGTCAGAGCTTTTGCCGCTTCAACTATGGCATCGTTGAGTGTCGTCATTCCCTTCGCCTTCATGCCAAACGCCGTCGGCGCGAGATCGCGGCCGGAAGAGAAGTCCTGAACCGACTCGACTTTGTAATCAAACTTGTAGACCGCAGCGACGTCTTCGGGACGAAGACCGTCGAGAAACCTTATTGCTGCAGAGCGCGCGAGCGACAGTCGGCTCTCCATACTTCCAGACGTATCCAAGAGGACTACCGATGCGAATGGAGCTTCCTGCACGGAAAAACTCTTTATGAAATTGGGCTGGACCTCTTGGCCATCTTCAAAGATCTTGAAGTCGGAAAGTTTTAGTTTGGGTACGTAATGTCCATCCTTATCCGTTACGGTTACGTTGACTATGACGAGGTTTGTGTCGACCCGGACCACATCGTCCTGGTCTTGCGCAGGCGTGGAAGAAGGGAAGCAGAGAACTGCGAAAAAAGACAGCAGCATGAACCATTGTCGATTAAGTTGAAGGCGCGGACTTGTCACGTACGTTAGCGAGAGAATTGCCGGACGATATCGATTAGTTGAAGTAAAACATTAGCTTCATCTATCACTGTAGCTGACACGACTTGGCGCGGTGTTTTCTTAACCTCTTTTGAAAGTGACTCAGATGTTTCGGCAACTCGCTTGATCGCAGTCTCGAGATCAGTAGGTGGGCAGTCCATTTTGTCGTCCGTTGCAGAACCACCTGCTTTACTCCGCAGTTGTTTGGTTAACTTTTCGAGTCGCTCAAGTGTTTTGCTGTCGTCTCGATCAAGTGAGTGTTTGAATTTGTAAGCAGTTTGTAGTTGAGTGCCCAATTCCAAAACCTCACGCGCCCGATCCAGGTTCTCCTTGTGCTCACTCTCTGCATACTTGATAGCACGCTTCGCCCGCATCTCATCCTCAATTGGGCCGGAGGAGCGCTGTTCACCAGGAGATGATTTATCTGCGGTAACTGATTCACTGGGAGCTTGTCGTGAAATGACCTGAGCCGAGATTGCGGTGGCAGATAAGAGCAGCAGGGAAGTCAGAAGAAAAAATCGGGAAGTTTTTCTGATCACTTCGGTCTGTGACAGCGTGCGGTTTGAAACTATCTGGTAATGCATCTTGTGAACGCGAATCCTAACCTACAGCTCTTTTGACGACATGCCTGACGTTGAGTAAGAAG
Source organism: Acidobacteriota bacterium (assembly GCA_046726395.1). Classification (GTDB taxonomy): domain Bacteria; phylum Acidobacteriota; class Blastocatellia; order Pyrinomonadales; family Pyrinomonadaceae; genus PSRF01. Next base: position 4,572 of record JBKPAL010000225.1, on the reverse strand, counting down.
ACAACCATAGCCTTGAACCAGCAATCCTCACGCTTGACGTTAACTCTTGTCGTCATGCCGACTTCTTAGAAGTAACTTGAGAAAGGAAGACTAATGAACCAATCAGTTGAGAGTCTTGATTAACTCTTTAGCTCACGGCACTCGACCTGGATTATCGGGAGTGTTGATGAACTCGTCACCTTTGGGTGCAGGTCTCTGCACTATGATCGTCTTGGACTCAGTTCGTTCCAGTGGGCGCTTTAAGCCAGGGCCGCTCGTGTAAGCGAGCAACCCTGAGTCCGGCCCACTTCGTAAACCTAACAGTCGAACGCCGCCATACTCCTGTGCGAGCAGCTTAATGGAATAGCGGCCTTCTTCGTCCGGACGCAGCAGCGAAGGTTCCAGCAACAATGACTTCTGTTCGACGTTGCCGTCTTTACGTCGCCTAAGTTCCAGTTCGACAGTGACGTTGGACAGTTCTTCCTGAGAGATGTTCTTTACGGTGCCGCCGATAAGAGTCTCGCTGCCCTTTAACAAAGGATCATCAAGCAACACGTGAAGCTTAGGGGGGCCCTTGGGTGCCGTCGCAGAAACGTTCTCCACCGGCGCGGGAACTGCCGCGTTTTGGATTGCGTGGCGCCTTCGCAAGTACAAATATCCAGCGACTAAAATTGCCGCGACTGCCAAAGCGCAGGCACCGGCCAACAGCTTCGATGTTAGCTCGCCGCGCTGTTGTTCAAAGATCTCTGAGTTATGTGAATCAAGCATTGCGCAAAAAGTTAAGAAATTACGTTAACGAATACGGTTCATGGGTTTTCAATTGTACGACCCGGGGGTGGTGCGCCAGTGACATTCGTGATCACCGCGGTCAGAAACTCTTCCTCAGCGAGGCCGGTGCTCCGGAGTGTCGCCCATTCAGCACCCGTGGCCCCGTCAGTCCTTCCTTCAACCTTTGCATTAACTGAGATGTTTGCGTTGGTTCCGTCGATCGGTTGAATCTCGACGGTCAACGTGTAGCGTCCACGGGTCCAGCCGCGTGTTGTGGAAGATAAGATATCGGCAAATCTGCTGAGCTCGGATTGCGACACCACGGCTCCCTTGGTAAACGTATACGGCTGACTCACGATAATCCCTTCGGAGGGTCGAGATGCAACTTCGTCCATGATCAGATTTCGATCACGCATTACGTCTTGAACTGCTTTCAGAATCACATCACGTCGAGCCGAAAGTCGATATGGGTTTGGAAGAGGCTGCGCTTCTGGTGTGCGGCCTTTGCCGAAATCCATCCCACGTCCAGTTGACACATCAGTCTTCGTCCCATTGTTCGCCGGTACGCGGTCACCGCCACTATCTCGTACTCGTTCGCTTGGCTTGTCAACTCCCTTTCCGGCCTGCGCGTAACCCGTTAAGACCAAAAGTAAGATCAGAGATGTTGAGCTTATGAGCCGCTTCATTTCGACACCTTCTTTGTAAATGACCCAATACCCTGGGGCCGCAAACGGAGAATAGTTGAAGGACTATTCAAATACAAGCGAGCTGCTTTCTTGGATGCGCAATCTAATTCTTCAATAGCCTTGACTTGACAAGGTTTTGTTGCGCAGGTCTCAAGAGGTTGTATTAAGGAGCAGAGGGCTTCTGTTCGGCGTGGTTCGCATTTCTTTGGCGTTCCCAGTTTCTCAACGCCTGGACACCCTTAGAAAAACCACTCTCATCGCTATAAAAGTTATGTGCTCCATCATCACGCGCAGGCTCGCGCACGTAGTAGAGGTACTCGGTCGTCGCAGGATTCAACGCAGCATCAATGGAGCTCTTTCCAGGTGAGGCAATGGGCCCGGGAGGGAGTCCTACTACAAGCCGGGTGTTATACGGCGAGCGGCGGTCAACATCGCTCTTATAGACCTTGCCATCATTCCGCCATTTACCTTCAAGCTTTGAGGCGTAAATAACTGTCGAGTCGACGCCAAGCGGCATTCGTAACTTCAAACGGTTATAGATTACCGATGCGATGATGGGCCTTTCCTCTGGAAGCTTCGCCTCCGTCTCGATTAGTGAAGCAGTTGTCACAATTTGTCTGGGCGTCAACTTTAATGCGCGGGCCTTCTCGGCCGAGTCAGGCTTCCAGAGCGTACGAAAACGTTTGACCATCATTTCAACTATGGCTTCGGCACGAGTGTCTGTTGGGAAGTCATAGGTGTCTGGATAAAGATAGCCCTCAAGGTTGTGAGCTCGCGGGTCGATGTCCGCTATCAAGCTTACGTCATTCATCAGTTCCAGTGCTTCTTCGTTCGTTACTTTGAGCTCGGGAATTTTGGCGAGTGCGTTAGCGATGTCCCAACGAGTCCAACCCTCAATCACTGTTAGCCGATTGAGTCTGCGTTCACCTTGTCGAAGTTTGCCGTAGACGCCGAGAGGTGAAATCGGAGAAGGGAATCTATATTCGCCAGCTTTCAGGCTTGAACTGCCGCCAGTGATCTTAAGGTATAAGTTGAGGGGCCATGAGCGTTGTAACACGCCTTCAGCAGCTAATTTGCTCATGACCGCAGCAGGTGCCATTCCTCGAGGAATCTCAATGTACTCTTGGCTCTTGGAGTGCGAGATAGGTCGTAGAAGTTCTCGATACATCCAGCCGGCTAAACCGACTGCAAACAAGAAAAGGATTAAGGTGATGCCTGAGATTATTCGCTTCATCTGATGCGGGTGGAGTGACTTAGGGATTTAAGAGCGGTTCGTGCGTGGTAATAAAGTCCCTGAGGATAATGGCAGCTGATTCGCTATCGATCAAACGATCAATTTCGGTGAAGTTCAAACCTTCGGCCTTCAGATTCTGAGTTGCCTCAACGGTCGTTAATCGCTCGTCCTGTAGATAGACAGGCAAACCGATTGAGCGGGCGAATTTATCTGCGACTCTTTCAGCCTCGCGGGCTGCTTCACCATGCGCTCCATCCATCTTAAGCGGCAAACCAATTACCAGAGTTTGGGCGTCAAAGCCGCGGACCAACTCCAGAACGTCAATCAGCAGTTTTTTCCAACTGGTGCGCGCGAGTGGGTTTAAGCGCTTTATGGAGATGAATAGTTCGTCCGATAAAGCTACGCCGACTCTTTTCTGGCCGAGATCAAGACCGAGAATGGGACCTCTAATGATTTGTGTTTGGTTGCGGTCTGAAACACTCATGCAAGTTGAAGAAATGGAAGACCAAACTGGAGCGTTCGAAGATAGTATGCTTGCGCCATTTCTGAAGTGGCCTGTATGATACGAAGGGCTCCAAGGTCGCGTTGGTTTGATAAACAGTTGATTTACAAACGAGAGGCAAAATGTCATTTCGCACTAAATTCGCGCTGATTCTCGTATCAGCCACTCTTGCCATTTATACATTTGTTGGCGGTTGGATTTCCACCAGAGCCCAGCAACCCGCAAATGATCCCAATGCTCAACTTCGTATCTTTGAAAGCGTTTTGCAGCACATCCAGAACGATTATGTGGATGAGCCGAACATGGAAAAGGTTCGCGCCGGAGCTCTCAGAGGCCTAGCGTATGGACTCGACCCCTATTCGACATATCTCACGCCGGATCAGGTTCGAGACTTTAGCGAGAACGGAAAAGATTCGCAGGCTGGGATCGGCGCTGAGTTGTCTCAAGTCGCCTCGTACCTTTATGTGATCGCTCCGGGCAAAGGTTCACCAGCGGATCAGGCTGGCGTGCGCGCTGGCGACATCATCGAGTATATCGACAGCAAAGCGACACGCGACATCTCTCTTTATGATGCCAAGCAGCTTTTGAATGGGCCTGCCGGCAGTGAAGTCAAACTACGCATCCTTCGCGCGAACTCGAAACCTCTGACACTTGCAGTGAAACGCGGAGCTTTACGAGCGCCGTCTGCAGAATCGCGAATGGAGGCAGGCAAGATCGGTGTGCTGCGGATTAATAGTTTGGTGTCAGGTGAAGCTAACGAGGCTCGCAATCGATTGCATGAGCTGGTGAAGCAAGGTGCACAGAAAGTCGTTGTCGATCTGCGTGCTACAGCTGGCGGCTCCCTCAACGAGGCCGTAGCGGTGGCAAACCTTTTCATTAAGGACGGAACGATTGCTGAGACCGTAGGACGTGAGGGAAAGGTCTTGAAGACCTTCACCGCGGATCCTAAGGCTGTAGTCTTCACTGGTCCAATCGTGGCGTTAATCGACGGTGGAACTGCTGGGGCTGCCGAAGTTGTCGCGTCAGCGATCCTTGAAAGAAACCGTGGGCAGGTAGTTGGAGAGAAAAGCTTTGGTGCAGGCGCCGAACAGCAGTTGTTTACTTTGCGTGGTGGAGATGGATTACTTCTCACGACGGTGAAGTGGGCTTCGGCAAGTGGCAAACCATTCCTGGGAGAGGATCGGGCTCGTTCCGGAGTTACGCCGTCAGTCGAAGTGAAGCGTCCGGAAATAGCAGAGACGATCGATCCGGATGAGTTGACCGGTAACGAAGAGGACCCGGCGGCAAAACCTGGTGAGGAAAAACGCGAGGTTTCTCCTGCGGAACCTCCAAAGCCCGTAGAGGACTTGCAGATGAAGAAGGCGTTGGAGCTTCTGAGGGATAACAAGCCCGCGCAAGTTCAA
>JBKPAL010000224.1:0-6048 GCA_046726395.1 Acidobacteriota bacterium | reverse complement strand
TCAGCACTCAATACGCTCATCAGATCTGGTGACGTCATAAACATCACGGCCAGACCGCAGGAGTTCTACTACATCGCAGGACGAGTAAACTTCCCCGGCCAGAAAACGTTCCAGCCTGGAATCACGTTGCTGCAGTCGATACTTGCTGCAGGCGGAACAGCTCGTCAGAGCGACAATTCGATCGAGTTGTCGCGCGAAGGCAGTGATGGTCTTTTAACCACCACGAAATTCAATCTCAAAGAGATCAAGTCGGGCAAGGTCCAGGATCCACGACTTCGTCCCGGCGATCGAATACAAGTCGTCAACTAATATCCAATCGCGATCCCTGTCGCTGGCCCAAAATTGGCGTAGACGTTGCCGCGTTTTGTGCTGATGGCGTAATACAAGCGCAAATCGCCAATTTTATTGACAATCCAGCCCCTGTTTGTTAGTTATGCTGCGCGCATAACGTTCCATCCTGCTCCAAGACAATCTAAAGATATTTCAGTTTTCTCGGGTGAAAGAGTACCACTCCAATGAGTAGCAAATTGAAGGCGGCACTGCTGGGCGGATTAGTAGTCGGACTTTTATCGGCGATCCCGATCATCAACTATTGCTGCTGCATCTGGGGCATCGGGGGTGGCGCTCTTGCTGCGATGATCTACATTAAAGATTCACCTATCCCGGTCCGACCAGGTGAAGGAGCGTTAGTCGGAGCTCTTGCAGGAGTGGTTGGCGGGATCATCTACCTCGTTATTGGGATTCCAATCGCCTATTTCATGGTCGGCGCGCAGAACTTGGAAGCGCAACTCGCGCAGCAAGGAATAACGGTTCCGTTCTCCGGCGCCTTATTGATCATCCTTGGTGGGATCATTGGAGCGATTGTGTTGGTTGCGCTCGCCGTCGCCGGCGGGGCAATAGGTGTAGCAATTTTCGAAAAACGCAAAGACATAGCTCCACCTCCACCACCGGCGATGTAACTGCCGATCAGGTACACCCCGGAGAAACGCCTTCATGTCTGAACAGTGGAATCCCCCGCCGCCTCCAGGCGTCACCACACCTCCAGCTGGTAATAGCCTGGCACTGGCAATCGTCGCCACAGTTATTTCTGTGATTTTCTGCTGTCTGCCGCACGGAGTTGTCTCACTGATCTTTGCGCTTCAAGTGGACAAGAAGGCTAAAGCAGGGGACGTGGTTGGAGCTATTAATGCTGCGAAGCAAGCAAAGATGTGGGCCATAATCTCGTTGGTCGTGTCGATTGTGTTTCTGGTTATTGGCATTGTATTTGGAATACTCAATGCCGTCCTATCGCATCTCTGAGTTTGCAGCGTTCGACATGTCACTTCTACTTAGTTCTAATTTGGAAAAAACAAATGGAGACGGCGTTCTCTCCTGAGCGCGTGATTAACTATGACCAGATATTGCACAAAGTGTGGCGCAACCAACGACGAGTCAGCGCAGTACTGCGTTAGCTGTCAGTCACCCCTTTCGCCGGTAGACACATACCAGCCGATGCAGTCGGTCAATCCAGGTCAGATGACCGATTGGAAAGCTGCGGGTGGTGACAAGAAAGTGATCGCCGGCGTTCTCGGTATTTTGTTGGGTTGGGCTGGCGTCCACAAATTTATTCTTGGCTACACGACAGAAGGTCTCATCATGGCGCTCGTAAGCATCGTTGGTGGCATCTTCACCTGCGGCATTACGACAATGATTGTTTCAGTCATCGGCATCGTCGAGGGCATTATGTACCTGACGAAGTCGGATGAAGAGTTTGTCCGAACCTACCTTCAAAGCAAGAAAGGCTGGTTCTAAGACTCTCGGCCCACTCCTGATCGACATCAGTCCTTTGGGGGTTCCAGAGTTTACACGGCTCCGGCTGACTGCAGCACAGCGAAGACGATCCACGAAGTCACATGAAAGATCACGAACCGTCACCCAGGACGTTCGTGATCTTTCGTCTGAGTGCGGATCCTTTCTATTTGGGGCTAATCATGGAGGGTACTAGTGATGAGGGTGATCATCCGTATTGTTGTTGTTGTTCTTCTTGTTTGTTGCGGTTCTGCGCAAGCTCAGAAGATTAATGAACCTTGGGATCAACCTAATCGATCCATTGCAGGGCGGCCCGTTCACACGTTTTCAATCGTTGCTCGAGACCCGGCTACTGGAGAGCTGGGAGTGGCGGTGCAATCACATTGGTTTTCTGTTGGTCCAATCGTCGCATGGGCCGAAGCCGGCGTGGGTGCTGTAGCCACCCAGTCCTTTGTCGATCCGAGCTATGGCAAGCTTGGTCTGGATCTCATGCGCCTCGGAAAGAGCGGACCCGATGCACTAAAAGCCTTACTCGCAGGCGATGAGGCTCGCGAAGTTAGACAGGTTGCGATGATTGATGCTCAAGGTCGGGTCGATGCCTGGACTGGCAAGAATGATATTCAGTCCGCCGGACATATCGTTGGTAAAGATTATTCAGTGCAAGCCAACTTGATGTTGAACGACAAAGTTTGGCCGGCAATGTCGACAGCGTTCGAAGCTGCGAAAGGTGATCTGGCGGAACGGATGCTGGCGGCGCTCGATGCGGCGCAAGCGGCAGGCGGTGATATTCGCGGTCGTCAGTCAGCGGCGCTCATCGTTGTAACGGGAAAGCCAACTGGTCAAGCCTGGAAAGATCGCACCTTTGATCTTCGCGTCGACGACAGTCCTGAGCCTCTGAAAGAACTGCGACGGCTTGTCACATTGCAGCGCGCTTACAACCATATGAATGCCGGCGACCTTGCAGTTGAGAAGAAAGACAACGAAGGAGCACTACGAGAGTACTCGGCAGCGGAAAAGCTTGTTCCGGATAACGCGGAGATGACCTACTGGCATGCAGTCGCGTTGGTGAACATGGGGCGAGTAGACGAATCGTTGCCGTTGTTTCGCAAAGTGTTTCAGATGGACCGTAATTGGGTGACGCTCACGCCGCGACTTCCCAAGTCAGGACTGCTGCCTGATGACCCAAAGGTGATTGAGAGGATTGTTTCAGTCGGTGCGAAAAATTAATCAGAAGTAGAACATGCTCAAACTCAAACGCTTCCTAATTCTTATCTGGTTCACTTTCTTCGTGTGTAGCATCTCTGTGTCTGGGCAAAATGTTTGGGAGAAAAAGACGTATCGGGAAGATGAAAGATGTGTCGGTGATCCTAACAGATTCACCCTGGACACAGACGAGAGCGGTAGCGACCGGATGCCAGGGTTTAAGTTGGTAATCCAGGAAGATAGATCCGAGCGCGTTGAGTGTGGCATCCGGTCGCTACCGCTCCCGGTTCTGTATTGTTATTCTCCTGCCAAGCCATGTCCCAAGCGAATTTAACTTTGAAGGAGCAAGTTCGAGCGTTTTGGCAGGCACACCCTTGCGGCACAAAGTTTTCGGACGCTGAACCAGGCTCACGTCGGTTCTATGAGCTCGTTGAGCAGCATCGTTATGCGACCGAGTGGCACATTCCTACTGCCGCTGATTTCGAATCAACACGCGGATTGAAAGTTCTCGAAGTTGGCTGTGGCCTTGGCACTGACGGCGCGCAGTTCGCTAAAGCTGGCGCCGAATATACAGGCGTGGATTTGACCGAAGCCGCAGTCAGATTGGCCCAACGCCGATTCGAAGTTTTCAATCTGCCCGGAACGTTTAGAACTGCCGATGCTGAGAAGCTGGATTACGCGGATGAGTCGTTTGATCTGGTCTATTCACACGGCGTACTGCATCACACCCCGGATACACGAGCTGCCATATCCGAGATTCACCGAGTGTTGAGACCCGGTGGCCGCGCCGTCGTCATGCTTTATCATCGTGACTCGTACAACTACCGGATCAACATTTCGTTGTTGAGAAGAGCAGGCGCGCGTCTATTGAAGTCGGACAGTGGGATCAACCTGATTCACCGATTGACCGGTGAACCTTTAACGTCGTTACGCGAGCACGCACAACTGATGAAGGCGCAGGAGGAGATCTATCTGAAGCCAGATGAATTTCTAAACCAGAACACCGATGGAGCAGGCAATCCATTGGCCCGTGTTTACTCGAGACGCGAAGCCCAAGAGCTGTTCAAAGCATTTCGGGAAGTAAGAGTCGAGACGTATTTTCTGAACAGACGTTGGGTGCCGATTGTCGGAAGACTGCTGCCCAGATCTGTGGAAGGGCTGCTCGCATCGCGATGGGGTTGGCACCTTTGGATCTATGCCACTAAGTAAGATGGCAGATTAAGTTGATGAAGAACATTCTGATTACAGGCGGTGCGGGCTTCATTGGATCTCATATGGTCGATCGATTGATCGCGGAAAAAGATTGGAACGTAGTCGTTGTCGATGATTTCAATGACTTTTATGATCCATCCATCAAACGGGCAAACATCAAACAGCATCACGACAACCCGCAGTTCCGGCTTTACGAAGTAGACATTCGCGATCAAGAACAGTTGCTCGATGTTTTTGAAGAGAACAAGTTCGACTGCGTTGTCCATCTCGCAGCACGGGCGGGAGTCAGACCTTCGTTGGCCCAACCACAGCTATACACAGAAACAAATGTCAATGGCACGTTGAACCTTCTGGATCTCTCGAGGAAGCAAGGAGTCGAGCAATTTGTTTTTGGTTCGTCTTCTTCAGTCTATGGGACGAATGCGAAAGTTCCTTTCAGTGAAGACGATCCGATTCGCCAGCCGATCTCGCCTTACGCGGCAACTAAAGGAGCAGGCGAGTTGCTGTGCCACACCTATTCTCATCTTTACGGCATGCGTAGCGTCTGCTTGCGCTTCTTCACAGTTTATGGAGCTCGACAGCGACCCGACCTGGCCATTCATAAATTTGCGCGGCTTATAAGCGAGGGACGACCAATTCCCGTTTTCGGTGATGGTACAACGCGCCGCGATTACACGTATATCGACGACATAATCGCAGGCGTTCGGGCCGCTATCGACTACAAGAGTTCAAACTACGAGGTGATTAATCTCGGAGAGTCACGCACTGTGGAGTTGCGCGAACTAATTGCTCTTCTGGAACGAGAGCTCGGAATGACGGCGAAGATCGATCGTCAGCCGCTTCAGCCGGGCGATGTTCCACAAACCTACGCTGATATCCAAAAGGCCCGGCAGCTTCTCAAGTACGACCCGAAAACAGCAATTGAAGTGGGGATAAAGCGCTTTGTCTCCTGGTTCAGAACGCAACGGGAATCAGCCACGGATTAACACGGATCAGAAGTGAGAAATCAGAAGTCAGAGGTCAGAAGTCACATAGCTCAATGGGCTTCGCCCTTTGGACTTGAGGAAGTGGCTCCGCCGTTCCGTACAGGCTCCCAAGCATTATTTTGGGCTCCGCCCTTCGGAGTTTGAAAAGGGCGCAGCCCAGATTTATTTTCGCAGACTTGCCGGAAGGGCGGAGCCACTTCCTCAAGTCCAGATGGCAAAGCCAATCTCTGACTTCTGATCTCTGACCTCTGACTCCTGATCCGCATCATCCGTGGCCTATTTGATCCACAGTGGTCTGCACCGTGATGGGATTTGCTTTACAATGACATCAACTGCGGCTGGTTCGCCGCGTCACGCCGATGTCCAGCACTTCAAAAATAATCGATGAGCCACTGCCCCAGGAGATGCAGCCACACACTTACTCGATCATGTATCGAGTGGAGGAAAGCCATTGGTGGTTTGTCGGTCGTAGACGCATACTCTCGACTTTTGTTGAAAGGATCATAAAGGCACTAGGTAATGAAGATCCGAAGATTCTTGATGTCGGCTGTGGCACCGGCGCGAACCTGGAGATGTTGTCGAACTTTGGTAATGCGGAAGGAGTCGATGTTTCTCCCGAAGCGCTAACCTTCTGCCGCAGTCGAGGACTGGACAGGGTCAAGTTAGGACAGGCGGAGGCGTTACCTTTCCCGGATCAGTCATTCGATTTGGTTACCGGTCTCGATGTAGTTGAACATCTGGATGATGATTCGATCGGGCTCAAAGAGATGCGCCGGGTTTTGAAGCCCGGAGGATACGCGCTTCTTTTCGTTCCCGCGTTTATGTTTCTTTGGGGTGTGCAGGACGATGTCAGCAACCA
>JBKPAL010000223.1:0-11879 GCA_046726395.1 Acidobacteriota bacterium | reverse complement strand
GAAATGATCCAAGGCTTATTTCCAACCAGTTCTCCAAGCTGAGGTAGATAAACTTCAACCCGATAACTTCCCTGCTCAGTCACAGCTTCCTCCAGCTGAGTTGCATCAACCTTCTCCCGAAAAACCGCGCCATCCTTCATCACGACTACCCGAGCAGGAATCGGAACTGTTACCTTCAGCTTGAGATCTTCATCAAGCGTTATCTCGTCGCCTATCGAACCCTTGACGGTCTTGTTCACGGCCTCAAACCGGAAACCTGAGCTATCGCTAAAAATATCGAAGCCGACAAAGCAATGGCCCGACTTGATAGCCGATAACAAAGTAGCTTGGTCCAGCACTTCATCTTTGCTGAGGAGAACATGCATGCGAACCAGTTGAAAGCTGCGGTGATAAGGGTCGAGCTTCATTCCAAGCAACTCGTTTCCCGACGAATCGTTGACGCTGATTCCTAAATTGGAATGCGCATCGTTTCCTGCGATTCCCACAATCCTTCGCCCGCTTGTTCTTATCTCACTGTCCCAACGAGCGAGGTTCTCATCAGGTCGGGCGTAAATGCGAGCAAAGAGAAGGTCAGGATAGCTTCGATAGGACCACAAGCCATCAAGAAACATCACAAGTCGATTGATACTCCGTGCATTCGAATAAACGTTGTAAACCTCGATTCCGTCATATCCGCGTGAGTCCCAGCTTCCAAACTCCTCAGGGTACGCCACGATTGCCAAGGCCCGTTTGCCTTCAGCTAGTATGTTCTGGGTAGTTAAGTCAGGTGTCCGTGCGACTTCGGTGCCAGGAATGATCAGCAACCGGTCTCCGTTATTGGTGCTGACTTCACTACCATTGATGAACAGCACACCTGCTTGCAACCCCTTCAGCGTCATCTCGGCGCTGTTAATTTCCTTCGCGACGTGCTCAGTCATCAATACGAAATCGAGTTTATTGGAATTCGCCGCAGCTATCAGTTCCTGGAAAGTACCCGTACTGTGTCCACCGAGGAAGGAATGGACATGGATCACTCCTTTGTATTCCTTGAGCTCGTTTTCTGTAGTTGGTTGACGTTCTGATTCGAGGTTCTTGATAGCTGTGCTCAGTCGAGCCAGTTGCAGTCGACGGTAAGCAAAAGGAATCTGAGAGAGAAGAACAACTAATAGAAGAGCTAGTAGCAGCCTTTTCCAGTAACGTCCCATTTTGGGTTCTTCTGCGGAAACACTAGAGTTGGCAGGATTCTAATTTGTGAAATCGACAGACGCGACTTGGGCGCTAATACTTCTTCCGAATTCTGCGACCTTCACGTGTTCGGGATGAATTGTGTATCGGTCCAAGGCCGCGCGGTCCTCGAACAAAGCGACAAGACCGGTATCGAAGGATCGTGGCAGACGCAAGAGATCAAAGCCTACGTCCAAGCTTTTCACTTCGCTTATCAATCCCGCGAGACTTCTTAACAGTCGCACGTGCTCCTCTCGCACCTCAGTTTCCGTCTCCGGACGGTATTTCCACATCACTATGTGAGTCAGCATGATTTGATAAGCGATTAGTTCTTGGTTGCTGCCGGCTTGGGCGCCTCAACCTTTAGGCTGCTGCGAATCAACTCCCAACCGCTTTCTGCTTTTCTCCGCGCCTCGTCAGGACCGAAGAAGGTCAGCACGACGAGCCGTTGTCCGATTACTCCGTGATAGATTTCCGCCGCACCTGGTTCGCCGCCGAGCGATGCTTGGATCTTCACGCCATCAGCTTTGATACCACCGAACTCGATGCTGGCGGGGACACGTTCGGTTCGCGCTCCCATTTCTTGCAGCTGCTTGTCCATTGAGTTGATGTAACTATCTACAAGAACGCGTTTGGCCTCGGCCACTTTCTCCGGTGTGTCAACGGAGGTGGCATAGGCAAACACACGAATCTGAGAATCGCTACCGGGCCTTGTCAGATTCAATTGCTGAGCTTCTGCATTGCTTTGGTCCTGCAAAACCCAATTCCCGGGAAACTCGAAGGACAGGCCCTTATTGTCAAAATGCTTCTCTTGAGCGAGAGCTGAAGTCCCACACACAGATAATAATGCGACCATCAAAAGAACTTTCTTGAATGATTTCATTTTACTTTTTCCTCTTTCTTAGCTGCTACAAACTCCGCCGAGATAAAAGCTGATTCAGTTCCTTGTTCAGTAACTCCCAAACCTGCTGCACATGCGTTTCTGTGGTTCGAATGTTACCGATAGATAAACGCAGCGTGAGCTTGTCGTGCAAACGCGTGTGCGACAGCAAAGCTTTTCCGGTTGCATTCAAGCGATGCATTATCGCTTCGTTTAGTTCATCCAACCTCTTCTCACGATCCAAGTCAGTCTCGCCCGATTCCCGAGGACAGGCGCGAAAACAAACGAGAGCTAAAGGAACAGGTGCCTGTAGTTCCCAGTCGGGTGACGCTTCAATCCAAGATTCAAAAAGCTTTGCCAGACGACAATGTTCACGAATCCGTGCGGCCAATCCTTCATGACCGAAGTAGCGGATAACCATCCAGAGCTTCAACGCCCGAAAGCGCCGGCCCAGCTGAACCCCGTAATCCGAACCACTTCGCACTATCTCCTGCTCGGGCGTTCGCAAGTATTCGGGCACCAGAGAAAACGCGCGCCTCAGCAGGTCCATGTGACGGCAATAAAGAACGGACAGATCGAATGGTGTGAATAACCATTTGTGCGGATTCACCGCGACTGAGTCAGCACGCTCGCACCCGTTCAGAATGTGTCGGAGCTCGGGAACGACCGCGGCTGATCCTGCATATGCCGCGTCAACATGCAACCACATCGTGTGCTCTTCACAAAGAGGCACTATCTCGGAAACGGGATCGATACTGGACGTTGAAGTCGTGCCCACCGTCGCGACCACACAAAAAGGAATTGCTCCACTGCGTCTGTCCTCAGCGATGGCTTGCGCGAGTGCTTTGACATCCATGCGATAAGCGGCGTCGGTCGGGATTTTTCGCAGCCCACGTTGGCCCAGTCCTAGCGTGATCACTCCTTTCTCGATGGACGAGTGCGCTTGTTCCGAGACGTAAACGCGCAGGAGAGGAAGATCCGGTCTGCCGCTCATTCCTTCTTCTCGAATTCGTTGTTCCACTCCTTCTCGAGCCGCCGCGATGGCATGCATGCTGGAAACCGAAGCGGTGTCGTAGATGATTCCGCTGTAGCCCTCATCCAAACCCATCATTTGCCGCAACCAGTCAAGACTTACTTCCTCTAACTCGGTTGAGGCGGGCGATGTGCGCCAAAGCATCGCCTTATTGTCAAAGGCTGCGGAAAGAAGCTCACCAAAGATACCTGGTGCGGACGTCGAGGTAGCGAAGTAGGCGAAGAAGGAAGGATGGCTCCAGTGAGTCAGCGCGGGAACTACAAATCGATCCATATCAGCAATAATCTGCTGCATTGACTCGCCCTGCTCAGGTGGAGTGGCCGGCAAGCGGGACTTCAGATCACCAGGCTCTATCTGCGCGAGCACAGGTAACGTTTCAATCTTTTCGAAATAGTCAGATACCCAGTCGATCAATTGGTGACCAAAGCGGCGAAACTCTTCCGCGCTCATGTCGCCGACAGGAGGCGCAAATCCCGGCTTGGTGTCTTCCATGGCGCGCAGTCTAAATTAGGTGTCTCTCTTTCGCCAAAACATGCGCACCGGAGTCTCTCCTGGCAAATCATTTAGTCTGTCGCTCGACAGCATCGCCGAAATCGCTATAATTTCCCCTCTTTCCGCACAGAACTAGAAATCGGATTCTTGAACTTGAGACGGTAGCAAGGCCGGATCAAAAAAACTGCCGGAGTTTGCTTAAGTGCAGTAGGCGCGGCTATTATCGGCATCAATAACTGCGAAGAGATGTCGGTCACTCTAGCGTCGACACGATCAGTTTCAAATTTTCAACCACAATTTTCGTAATCGTACGTCAACTCTAAATGCCTGTGAGGATCAAATGAAACGTATTCTTCTATCGCTTGGCCTGATTACCACTCTCCTCGTTGGATTTGCATGTGAACGTCGAGGAGGTGCGGGAGCCGGTGGGAATTCTGGGCTGATTGTCGTCGGATATTATGGCGACCTCACGGGTCGTACCTCTAATTTCGGCCAGTCCACCAAGAGAGGTGTGGAGATGGCCGCCGACGAGATCAATAAGGCTGGTGGCATCAATGGCCGGCAGATTCAGATTATCCCTGAAGACGATGAAGGACGGCCGGAGAAAGCGGCTACCGTAGTGACTAAACTGATCGACCAGGATCGAGTGATCGCACTACTCGGCGAGGTCGCATCTGGCAATACGTTGGCTGCTGCGCCTAAAGCTCAAGCTGCTCGGGTGCCAATGATCTCTCCCTCGTCAACGAACCCCGCTGTTACGCAAGTTGGTGATTACATCTCGCGCGTTTGCTTTATCGATCCATTCCAGGGCGAAGTGATGGCGAAGTTCGCCGCCAACACTCTGAAAGCAAAAAGCGCAGCAATCATGCTCGACTTCAACTCGCCTTACAGTCGCGGCCTAACTGACTTCTTCGAAGCGAGCTTTACGAAACTGGGCGGTCAAGTAGTAGACAAGCAGTCGTATACCCAGGGTGATCGCGATTACAAAGGACAGCTCACCGCAATCAGGTCCAAGAACCCGGATGTGATTTATGTTCCCGGTTATTACGGAGAGGTTGGCGTGATCGCAAAACAAGCCGAACAGCTAGGTATTAAGGCGCCGATGCTCGGTGGAGACGGATGGGATGCCACACAACTTTGGGATTTAGGTGGTACGTCACTCAACGGTGACTTTATATCTAACCACTACTCGGTAGACGATCCTTCGCCAGCTATTCAGAAGTTCGTTGCGGATTACAAAGCTCGAAACGGCACCGTTCCAGATGCGTTGGCAGCGCTGGGTTACGATGCAATGAAGGTCCTGGCAGACGCAATCACGCGAGCAGGAACAACTGAAGGTCCAAAGTTACGCGATGCGATAAACGGAACGAAGAACTTTCCTGGCGTAACCGGGACCATCACGATTGATGCAGATCGCAACGCCGTTAAGCCTGCGGTCGTCCTAAAACTGCAAGACCGAAAGTACATTTATCAGGAAACCATCTACCCTGAAGGAATGGCGCCGACAACGACTTCTTCGCCAGCCCCAGGAACTAGTGGCGCCGCCCAGGTTGAAACCAGACCGCCTTCCGCCACTGGCGCCAGTACAGTTCCCGCGTCGGGTACGCATCCGTAAAACGACAATTTTATGGATACGTTCGTTCAGCAGCTCATCAATGGCCTGACTATCGGTGCAATTTATGCGCTTATCGCGCTGGGTTACACGATGGTCTATGGCATTCTCCGGCTCATTAATTTCGCCCACGGCGACATCTACATGGTGGGCGCCTTCGTTGGCTATTTTCTCGCTTTCCAACTCGGTTTCGCAGCTGGCCCGACCCTGTTCGGTCTAACTGTAGTACTGATTGGCGCGATGATTGTTTCGGCTCTAGTGGGAATGGCTATCGAGCGCTTCGCCTATCGACCGATTCGAAAATATGCGCGCATGACGACGCTCATCACAGCGATAGGGGTCTCGCTGTTGATCGAGAACCTTTTCGTTGCGCGACTCGGCGCGGCGCCGCGCGCTTTTCCGCAACTGCTGCAGGAACAGAGCTACGCTTTGTTCGGCAACGCAGCCATCTCAAAATCGCAGCTACTTATTTTCGTGGTCTCGATCGCATTGATGATGGTGCTGCAGTACATCGTCTTCAAGACGAAGGTCGGTACGGCGATGCGCGCAGTCTCTTTTAATCTGAACTCGGCAAAGCTGATGGGCATCAATACCGACATGATCATTTCGGTAACCTTTGCAATCGGGTCCGCCCTGGCCGCGGCTGGCGGGGTCTTAACTGCGCAATACAATCCTCAGATCGATCCGTTAATGGGGATCATCACGGGATTGAAAGCGTTTGTCGCAGCTGTGCTGGGCGGGATTGGAAACATTCCCGGAGCTGTACTTGGTGGTTTGCTGATTGGTCTTGCGGAAACCTTTGTGGTTGGTTACGGACAAAACATCGGTGTGCCGACTACATTTCGCGATGCGGTCGCGTTTGCCATTCTGATATTGGTACTCCTGTTCCGCCCCACTGGTCTGCTAGGTTCCACAGTCCAGGAGAAAGTTTGACTATTGACGATTGACTATTGACGATTGACTATTCATAGAGTCGCCTGGTCAACAGTTCGCCTGCCATGAACAGCGCCACACCAATCGTCAATAGTCAATCGTCAATCGTCAATTCATCATGCCTACGTTAGTCAAACGGCTCATTGCAGCCGTCATAATCATTCTGGTGCTCGTCGCCATCAATCAGTACATGAGCGACGAAGGCCTGTTCGGGTTTGGTGTGCCGCCGTACTACGCACGCATCATCATGCTCGCGGCAATCAACGTCATCCTCGCGGTATCGCTAAATCTTATCACCGGCTTCACGGGTCAATTCTCCATCGGACATGCAGGATTTATGGCGGTGGGCGCTTACACGTCCGCCTACCTAACCGTCTATCACGCTCAAGCCTGGGAGCGAGCGTTAGCAGGAGCCGTTGGCGCTACCCTGGCCCACATACTTATCTTCCTCGTGGCTATCGCTGTTGGAGCACTCGTAGCCGGTTTAGCAGGACTACTGGTAGGAATTCCGTCATTGCGATTACGCGGAGACTATCTAGCTATCGTGACGCTTGGTTTCGCAGAGATCATCCGCATTGTAATTCTCAACATCGACAAGGTCGGCGGCGCAACAGGCCTCACAGTTCCTGGATATACAAACTTTCTTTGGGTCGGTGTGTTTGCAGTGCTCACCATCATAATTGTTTACAACATCGTACATTCAGATATCGGCCGCTCTTTTATCTCGATTCGTGAGGACGAACTTGCAGCGGAAGCCATGGGCATTAACACCACTCGTTACAAGGTGGTGTCATTTGTAATTAGCTCAGCGATGGCTGGAATGGCAGGCGTATTGTTTGCGCACTACACCCGATTTCTGAGTACGAACGATTTTCAGTTCATTAGATCATTCGAAATCATCATCATGATTGTGCTTGGTGGCATGGGGTCACTGACCGGAGCGGTGTTAGGCGCAGTCGTGATCACACTGTTGCCGGAATTGCTGCGTCAATTACCAGGTGACTTTTCTCAATATCGTCTGGTGGTCTACTCCGCTTTGCTGATCATTATCATGTTGACGCGGCCACAGGGTCTGCTAGGCACACGTGAATTTGGTCTCTCATGGTTGAAGCGAGCGCAACGGCGGCCTGAAGGTGACAAGTCGATTAGTGAAAAAGGGGTGCCCATCGCAGAGAAGACAACGCCTTCGGCGATCGATCACGCTAAAGAGGTGAAGAACCAATGAACAGGCCGGAGCAGGATGCAGTAAGAGCAGCTAAGGAGGATTCGATAATCACTGAAGCTGCGCGAGTGATCGGCCGGCATCAAGCGCGACCTCTTGACGATGACTCTTCATTAAAGACCGTCAAGTGCACCATTCAGTTTGGTGGTCTGATCGCGGTGAATGGTCTCGACATGACGGTGAAGCTTGGCGAGATCTACGGATTGATTGGACCAAACGGCGCGGGCAAAACAACCGTCTTCAACCTGCTCACAGGCGTTTATAAGCCCACCTCGGGAGAAATCTATTTTCGTGGTAGACAAATCGATGGCTTGAGATCGTATGAGATCTCGCGGCGAGGCGTATCGCGAACTTTCCAGAACATTCGGCTATTCCCGAGCATGTCAGTTTTGGAAAATGTGATGACCGCGTGTCACCGTCACGCTAAACAGAATCTGGTTGATGCAGTGTTCCGCCTGCCGAGATTCGAACGAGATGAGCGCGAGCATCGAGAGTTTGCCATGGAGCTGCTGCAGATTTTCGATCTCGCACGCGTGAAGGACGAAGGTGGCACAAGTCTTCCGTATGGTAGCCAGCGCCGGCTCGAGATCGTGCGAGCACTCGCGACGCGTCCACATCTGCTGCTGCTCGACGAACCAGCAGCAGGCATGAATCCTTCAGAGCAAGAAGACTTGATGCGACTGATTCAACAGATAAGAGATCGTTTCTCGCTGACGATTCTTCTTGTCGAACACAACATGAAGGTAGTGATGGGTGTTTGTGAAAGGATCCAGGTGCTTGATTACGGAAAATCTATCGCTCTTGGACTGCCTGAGGAAATAAGAAACGATCCGAAAGTGATCGAGGCCTACTTAGGTGATTAGGCTTTTGGTCTTTGGTCTTGGGTCTAAGGCCTCCTGACAAAAATGCTGACACTGGATAACGTTTATGTGAACTACGGCGCTATTGAGGCGCTGACCGGAATCTCCCTGCGCGTCGAGAAGGGCGAAGTAGTAACGCTAATCGGCGCTAACGGAGCTGGCAAGACTACGACTCTCCGCACTATTACCGGCTTGCTGCAACCTCGTGAAGGCACGATTAACTTTGAAGGCGAAGATATCAGCGGTAAGCCCACTCACAGATTGGTTGCGCGAGGCATTTCGATGTCGCCCGAAGGACGCGGCGTCTTCGCAAATCTATCTGTGCGCGAGAACCTTCAGATGGGTGCATACCTGAACAAAAATAAGTCTGAAGTTGCGGCCGACATGGACCGTGCGTTTCAGATGTTTCCTCGTCTTAAAGAGCGAGAGTCACAGAAAGCGGGAACACTTTCAGGAGGAGAGCAGCAAATGCTCGCAATGGGACGCGCGCTGATGTCGCGACCTCGTTTGCTGCTGCTCGATGAACCTTCACTCGGGTTAGCTCCGCTTGTAGTGCACACAATATTCGAAGCCATTGATGAGATTCGCGGCAAGGGCACCACTATCTTGTTGGTCGAGCAAAATGCCCATGCCGCCTTGGGCCATTCCGACCGTGCTTACGTTTTAGAGACGGGCAGAATTGTTATGGAAGGTCCTTCCAAAGAGTTGGCGGCCGATCCGAGAATCAAAGAAGCTTACCTTGGTGAGTAGATCAGACTTTCATACTCTTCATCTATGCTCGGTGCTCAGCTCTTTAAAGAGAACGCAGCGTTCATACCTCTCTCGAAGATCACTCCTCATAGCCGTTATTTTCTCGCTACTGTTCGGCGTCACGTGCAAGCGTAATCCGCCGACTCAAGTTGCATCAGCAGACCAAAGCATAATCAAGATCGGCTACTTCGGAGACCTGTCTGGTCCTACGTTTAACTTCGGCAAGTCAGCGCTAAACGGGGTTCTGATGGCCGCCGACGAGATCAATCGCGGTGGTGGCATTAATGGTCGCAAGATCGACGTCGTCATCGAAGATGATTACGGCAGTCCCGAGCGTGCGGCACTGCGAATCACGAAACTCATCGGCGAGGACAAAGTGATTGCCGTCATCGCCGGCGGTGTCTCCGGCAATAGCCTCGCTGCCGCACCGCGTGCACAGGCAGGTCATATTCCGTTGATCTCAACCTCAGCTACCGATCCCGCCGTCACCAGAACGGGCGACTATATTTTTCGAGTCTGTTTTATTGACGCTTTTCAAGGCGAGGTGATGGCTCGCTTCGCCACCAGCCGTCTCAAGGCAACGAAGGCCGCAATCATGGTCGATTTCAACAATCCCTATAGCCGCGGCCTAAGTGACTTCTTTGAAACGAGTTTCACCAACCGTGGAGGACAGATCGTTTCCAAGCAATCATACGCTCAGGGAGATCCAGACTTCCGGGGTCAGCTGAGCTCGATCCGAAACACTGAACCTGATGTGATCTATGTGCCCGGTTACTACGGCGATGTTGGTCTAATCGCAAGACAAGCGCGGCAGCTGGGTCTAACACAACCGTTGCTTGGTGGAGATGGCTGGGACGCGCCAGAACTTTGGGACTTGGGTAAAGATGCGTTGAATGGCTCGTATATCTCGACCCACTATTCTCCCGACGATCCTTCACCTGAGATTCACGCCTTTGTTACTAACTACAAACTGCTATATGGAAATTTGGCGCCGGATGCTCATGCGGCTCTGGGTTATGACGCCATGCGCTTCCTGGGAGACGCGATTCAGCGAAGCGGAACCGCGAGCGGAGAAAAGCTTCGAGAGGCATTAGCTGGAACAAAGGATTTCGCTGGGGTCACTGGTGTGATCAGTATGGACGCGGATAGGAATGCAGTGAAACCCGGTGTGGTGCTGAAACTGGAGGACGGGAAGTACATCTACCAGGAAACGATCAAGCCAGAGAAGTAATTGACGACTGGTCTTTGGTCTTTGTCCGTTGCCCGTGGTCAGTTGTGAGTGGTCCGTTGTCGATCGTCAGGTGCACCTTCGGCACGATGCGAGTGAATCCAACCAACTAACCACTTACAACCGACAATTGACTGCCACCATCTCAACGGACAAAGACCAAAGACCAATTGCCAATTGGCAATCGGCAATGGCTTCAGACCGCTTCCGATTGCGAGGAGAAGCGAAACCCCTTCACCTTCAAAGCCGGCAACCATGCTGAGCTACCACCCTGAGCTTCAGAATTTCCCACTCGTTCAGAGGCGCCAATCATCTCCACATTACCCGGAGCGAGCAGCTGCATGATGCTCTGATTGAAGCGGAAGTTCTTCACCGGATACTGAATCTTTCCGTTCTCGATGTACCAGATACCATCGCGCGTCAGTCCAGTTTGGAGGGCGATGCGCGGATCCACACCACGGATGTACCAGAACCTGCCGAGTAGAATGCCGCGGTCCGTCCCTTTGATCATGTCGTCTAAGGACACTGGCGCCGCCGAGCTCTCCATAATGTTGTTAACTGGACCAGGTGTCGGCTCCTTTCCTTTCTGCTTTGCCCAGAATCGTGAGTAGATCAGATTCTCTAACACACCATTTCTTACGAGATAGATCTTCTGCGCCGGAATGCCGGCCTGAGTTGCTTGTGCCCCGGGTAACTCTGGCTGCCACGGATCGCTATAGATGTTGATGCGTTCATCAAAAATCTTTTCCCCTAGTTTCGTCTTGCCACCGGGAGCTGAAAACGGGCTGCGGCCTTCATCCGCGCTGCGTGCATCGAAATTGAATGCAAAGCCTGAGAGAAGATCTGCCACTGCTTGCGGCTCGAGAATCGCTGGATAAACCCCTGCCTCCAAAGTGCGCGGATTTCGCGACTCCAATGCTTTGCGGATCGACTCAGAAGCGACTCTCTTGGCATCGAGCCTATTCACATCAAAATGATTTCTTAAGAAGTATCCCGAGCTACCGCCGTCCGCAGTTCGCGCAGTTGTCGATAAACTTACGAGACTGGAACGTTCGTAAAGAAAATTGCCATTCTTAGTTGCCATCGCCGCTGCAGCGCCGCGAGCCTGATGAAAACCTGCTCCTATGATCCCGGACTTCTCGCAAGCGACCAGCACGTCGTTGATAGTCTTTGCGCGATCAGTAAGTGAAATGTTCGACGTCGCTTCGGCGTATCCGTTGACAGGTTTGTAGGACTGCTGGCTTAAGGTCGGTAGATACTCGCGATCGACTGGAGAGATGCGGGCCAGTTGCTCCGCTTCCATCACCAAATCTTTCAACGACTCATCATCGATTTCATTAGTCGCAGCTGAGCCGCGCTTCTTATCAATCCAAACGGTAACGCTCGCCACCACGTTTTCGCGTGCGCCACTCGTGGTGAAGTTGTTGGCGGCAAACCGTAAGTGGGAATACTTTTCGCTGGTGACACTCACCACTGCATCGTCAGCTTTGACGTAGCTCAACAACTTGTCCGTAATTGCTTTTGCTTGCTCTTCCGTGAGTAGCATTGTTGTCTCCATTGCCAATTGATGAAGCAATTATTTTGGAGTGCGGCGCAAGGGCGCCAGCCCGCGACGCCGCTTTGTGGTCAATTGAGTTATCACATTCAGCTTATAACTGCTCGACAC
>JBKPAL010000222.1:0-15272 GCA_046726395.1 Acidobacteriota bacterium | reverse complement strand
ATGGAACTTGCCGAACTTATGAATTCACCAAGATCAATTCATGATGCCTACACAGAATGGTCCAGCACGTATGATCAGGACAGAAATTTAACTCGCGATCTCGACGCCTTTGTGTCCCAGACACTGCTAGCCGACCTCCGTGTTGATACCGCGATCGAAATCGGCTGTGGCACTGGTAAGAACACGCTGCTCCTCGCCGGCATCGCGAAAGAGGTGATCGCGCTGGATTTTACTGAAGCGATGATCGCGAAGGCTGAAAACAAGGTACGTGAGCTTGGTACAACAAACGTGAGCTTTAAAGTTGCCGACGTGACAAAGCATTGGCCGTGCGACGACCAGTGTGCGCAGCTAGTGGTGTGCAATCTGGTGCTCGAACATATAGCGGATCTTGATTTCGTATTTTGCGAAGCATCTCGCTGCCTGACAGACGGAGGGCGCTTCTTCATCAGCGAGCTCCATCCCTTTCGCCAGTATCAAGGTACGAAAGCGCAGTTCCAAAGAGATCGAGGACGTGAAGAGATCGAAGCTTTCGTTCATCACATGTCAGATTTTTTCTCCGCCGCCCAACAGAGCAAGTTCGCGGTCATCCGTTTCGATGAGTGGTGGGATGAAGAGAATCGACACAAACCTCCTCGTCTAGTCTCATTCATCTTTGCAAAGACATAACCGAATCTCACTCGACTTCATTCGCCCAAATACTTTCAGATGTGGTTTGTGACAGCCACAACAAATCACTGTGAAAATGCAGTGTTCTAGTGAATGATTTGGTGACTTCTTCCAGAAGTTCACCAGTGAATGAACCTAATACCACGGAGGGGAAAATGAATCGCAGACTTATTATCGCCTTGATGATCTGCATGTTGGCCCTCGGACTTTCATGCTCTGAAAGTGGCAACACGAATACGACCAGCAATGCCAATAATCGAAATTCAACAGCGTCTCCTGCAGCCAACTCGAGTTCGCGTGCTGCTCTCAGCAGCGCCGGCAGTGAATTTATCGCCGATGCGGCACGAGGTGGAATGATGGAAGTAGAGCTTGGCCAACTAGCAGTTCAGCGGGCTGCTTCAGCTGACGTAAAGAAGTTTGGTCAACGCATGATTGATGACCACTCCAAAGCTAACAACGAGCTCAAACAGTTAGCAGCCTCGAAGAACGTCACGTTACCGAGCGATCTCAAGCCCGAGCAAAAAGAGATAAAGGACAGGTTAATGAAGCTGAAGGGCGCAGAGTTCGATCGTGAGTATATGAAGCTTATGGTCGAGGACCATCAGGAGGACGTGAGTGAGTTCGAGAAAGAACAGAAGAGCGGCTCTGACCCAGACGTGAAGGCGTTTGTTACGAAGACACTGCCGGTCTTGCGAGAGCACTTACAACTGGCAAGTGAGGTCGCAAAGAAGGTGGGTGTTTCAGTAAGCGACTAACAGATCGTCGATTCGAGAGTAGGTTTCAACTTCACCCACCCGGCAATGTTGGTAGCGAGTACCAGCACTGCGTCGCAGGTTGCTCATATGGGGGCCGCGGAAGAATCACGGTCACTCATACTTGAGTTCCTTGCCAGAATTACGCTTTTCTCGCATTGCGATTGACGGGAAGGCCCAACGACTGAACAGAACTAACTGCTCATCGGGTTTCTCCAAAAAGACGGAGCTGTGGTAAACCAAAAGAAACTTTCGAGTGTGAGTTAATAGATGCAAGAGACATTTGGTTCAATCAGCACTTTTGCCGTATTGGGATTGGGATTGCTGTTTGGGCTCAAACATGCAACCGAGGTCGACCACATTGTCGCGGTGTCGACCATTGTCAGTCAGCACAAGAGCATTCGCCGCTCAGCCCTTGTTGGTGCATTGTGGGGAGCAGGGCACACCGCCGCTCTTTTGATAACGGGGGCAATCGTGCTTTGGATGCGGATAGCGATTCCAGAGAGTGTCAGCAATTGGCTAGAGTTTGGCGTGGCCTTAATGATCATAGGGCTTGGTGCGTCAGCGCTCTGGACTGTCTTGCGGAACAGACGGGACGTTCACGTGCACCAACACACTCACGATGGCGTCTCGCACGTGCACGTTCATTTCCACGACCGTACTACCCAACATGATCGCGCAACCGCGATCCATTCTCATGCCATTTCACGAATCGGACTCAAACCCATGATTGTGGGCACTGTTCATGGTTTGGCTGGTTCTGGCGCATTGACTCTGTTGGTGATGACTCAAATTCGATCCAGCTGGATCGGATTTTTTTATCTTGCGGTATTCGGATTGGGTTCGATCGCTGGCATGCTCTTGATGACCGGTCTGATTGGCTTACCGTTCATTCTCACTTCACGTAACCTCACGCGTTTCCATCGCCGGGTGCAAGTCACAGCGGCCGTGTTCAGCATCTGCTTTGGTCTATGGTACGGCTATCAAACTAGTGCCTCTCACTTGTTTTAACCGATGCCGTCTTAAGTGGTGTCTGGAAGGAAAATTGAGAGAAGAGAGCTAGACTTCAGGGTTGACCTTGCGCGGCCCGGGAAGGGTAAACGTGCAGGAAGGGGAGACGAACAAACGACCAGCCATCGCAGCGTGGATTGCCGGGCTCAGATCTGAGGCCATGCGCGATTTAACTACGTACCCCAAAACGCCTCGATTCAAGGCAGCACGGACGAAGTCTTGATCTTCATGCACCGTTAGCACTACTACTCTCGTCTTCGACCCGCTTGCCTTAATCTGCTCAGCGGCTTGCATACCACTAATTCGCGGAAGTGAAATATCAACGACGCAGACGTCGGGCTTCATTCTTGAAACTGCTTCGAGAAGCGCTAGTCCGTCTTCAACGGCGCCTACAACTTCAAACTCCGGCTCAAGCTGCTGTAAAGCCATTTCGCGTACGCTACTATGGTCATCTGCCAACACAATACGAGCGCGAGCCACTTGATTGCCTCCGTCTCTTCGCGATCAGCTCATCGCCGCGAAGTAACATAGACAGCCCAATTCTCAGCGATGCTAGAAGATGCTTAGAGGTGAGACTACTGGTAAAAGTGACAGGAGTTTTTGACGAAAGGCTTAGCTCGTGTCGGGATTCGAGATCTATCCGGGCAGTAACGACTTCTTCAATGCAAACTGGATCAATTCGGCAGTGGTCTTGAGCTGTAGCTGTTCCATGATCGTGTACTTATGAAATGCAACCGTTCTCGGGGTAACGTCCAATATGAACGCCGCTTCTTTCATCGAGTGACCTTCAGCCAACAATTGCAACACCTGTTTCTGACGCAAGGTCAACGAGTGTGGCTTTTTGCGTAGATTATGCAGGAACGAACCCACCATTCCCCTTGTGATTGCGGTGGTTATGAACGAACGTCCATTCAACGCCTCATGGATTGCATGGACTAGTTCCGACGCTGCCGAGGTCTTAACTACGTAACCCGACGCGCCGACTCGTAACGCTTCGACCGCAAGATCTGGATCCTCATTCATGGTCAGGAAAATAAGCTTGACGTCGGGAAGCAATTGCTTCAGACGCTGCCCCGCGTTCAATCCGTTCATGCTTGGCATGGTGATGTCCAAAACAATCAAGTCGGGCTTTAGTGCGGGAGCTGCTTCAATCAACGCCTGTCCGTCCGGGAATGCGCCCACCACTTCGAATTCCGATTCGAGCAGTTTCCTGAGCGTGTCAAGCAGTAATACGTGGTCATCAGCAAGGATTATTCGCGCCAGCCTCATGGTCTACCCCCCCAACTTTTCTGTTCGCAAGAGCCTCATCCGTTAGCATTCGTCTAGGGCACTACTAGCTTGAGGCCCTCATCCTCATTTGCGAGTGGCAAGGACGCCTTGATCTGTGTACCGCCAGATGGTTGCGTGCTGATCAATAGCTCGCCACCCAAAATCCGTAATCGCTCGCACATTCCGACGAGGCCTAGACCCGTCGGAGTTGTGCGCTCATCGAAGCCACAGCCGCGATCCGTTATGGTCAGCACGATGCTTCTGTTGGTTTGTTTGATTACGACTTTTGCTTCTCTAACTCCGCTGTGCCTGATCACGTTATTCAATCCTTCCTGGATGATCCGGAACAGGCAGAGCGTCACGTCCTTTGGAAGCGCGGCAGATAGCCCGCGATGATGGAAATCTACTTTCAGCTGATGATGTTCAGATAATTCGGTGAACAGACTTTTAGCAGCTGCAGCAAGACCGAGGTGATCCAATTTGGATGGATGAAGTTGATAAGAAAGCCGATGCACCTCTGATGAGATTGCCTGAGTCTTGGACCATAGCTCGTGTACAGCAGATCGGA
Source organism: Acidobacteriota bacterium (assembly GCA_046726395.1). Classification (GTDB taxonomy): domain Bacteria; phylum Acidobacteriota; class Blastocatellia; order Pyrinomonadales; family Pyrinomonadaceae; genus PSRF01. Next base: position 11,006 of record JBKPAL010000222.1, on the reverse strand, counting down.
GATGCTTATGCTTAGGCGGAATTCGTTGGCCTAACTGTTCAAGTTCGATTGCCAGTAACGCCAGCCGCTGATTGAGATCGTCGTGCAATTCTCTTGCAACGCGGCTGCGCTCTTCATCCTGCGCGCTGATCAGTTTACCGCTCAGATCGCGGAGCGCCTCTTCCGCACGCTTACGCTCCGTAATATCGATCATGTAGCCGTGAAGTATTTTGGGACGTCCGTCGTCTCGGACAACGCTAACCAGGTCATGCAGCCAGACGATTCGACCGTCACGAGCGATCATGCGGTACTCAAATTCATAGTGATCCAGAACAGCAGAGTTCTTTTGGCATAGAACGATTGCGTATGAACGATCATCCGGATGGATATGAGAAGCCCAGAAACCAGGTGTGTACCATTCATCTAGCTCATATCCCAGTACATCGACGGCGTGTTCTCCGACTTGAGTAAAGCACCAGGTAGTTGCGTCGGCTTCCCACGAAATAATATTCGCTGTTTTCAGTAGCTGGCGAAGATGCTCTTCATCTCCTACTTGGGCATCGCGTTGTCGTTTGAACGTGATTTCCTCGTGGTGAACGAGAACGACAAACCCTTTCTCAAAACCGGGCCAGTTGATCCTGGTAGCGCGCATTAAAAACCCACGAGGGCGGAGCGCACCAGAGCAGTCGAATTCCTCTGCAACTTCGGAATCTTTGCCGTCGAGCACCAATTGAATCGCTCTATTGATTGCATCCAAAGACCCCGGCGCTACGCTCCATAGAGTTTTGCAGGCCTCGAGATATTCAACTGATTCATTGTCCCTGGTTGGGGAAGCCGCCTGGTTCGTTAACTGCTTCCAAGCGTTGTTCGTTAGAAGAATCGCGCCCGACGCATCGAGCAGTGCAACGCTGGATGAGTACGTATCTAGAATGGGAGCTAACAGCGCGAGCAGCTGAGAGGAAGGTTCCATTCGGTACTGTTTGGTTGCGTGATTCTTAACGCTCCGAATCATCTTTGTCCTTTAAATAGTTGACGAGTTGTCGTCAACAAGTCCGCGAATTGCGGACCACTAATGCAATAGAGTTGACCTAGGGGCGTTATGTTTCGTTTCCATGGCTCTCAATCCGGAATGTATCAGGACTGAACTACTCTCAATCGGCACCTGCGTCTTGGTGAAATTGATTCCAGCCCTCCTTGATAGGTAAGCACTTTGAAGTCGACGCTTGTGAGTTCGGTTAAGATGTCGATAGCACCAAGCAGTATCGAAAACTCTTCTGACTGCAAATATTGGTACCAAGCCATCTGAGTGTCCCACTCACCTATCAAGACGAATGTATTCTCGTCTTCAGGGTCGAAATAGTAACGAAACGTAACGCATCCCTTTTCGGCTCTTATTTGCGGCAACAATGTCTGAATTGTTTGCAGCAACTCCGTCCGATGATTTCGGTCCACAGTGACTCTGGTCGTTGAATGTATTTCCCATCACTATCCCCCGATGATATACGAGCGCTGCACTTCACGGACAAGTTTTCACGTAAGGGTACCAGAGATCTTCTCGGAAGCGATTCCTGTCTACGTCGATCTGAAGGTTTCGGTTCGTCGCGGCGATGATTCGAACATCGACCTTAATTGTTCGCGAACTGCCCAACCGTTCAAGCTCACCTTCCTGAATAACCCGCAATAGCTTCGCGGCTGAAGCTCACGAGGGAGCTCGCCTATCTCATCCAAAAAGATTGTGCCGCCATCAGCCAGTTCAAACCGCCCAATCTTTCGCGAGGTAGCGCCGGTGAACGAACCTTTTTCGTGACCGAACAGCTCACTCTCAATCAAGGTCGGAGAAAGCGCAGCACAATTGACTTTGACCATCGGATGGTCGGGGCGCTTACTCGCACTGTGAATGGCGCGCGCCACCAACTCTTTGCCAGTGCCAGTTTTACCAGTTACGAGTACGGTCGAGTCCGTTGGCGCCACTTGTTCGATTTTGAAGAGGACATATTGCATTGCGTCGCTTTGGCCAATGATCTCATCGAAGTTGTGCGCCAGCTTAATCTCTTCCTGCAGGTATATATTCTCTGCTTCCAACTGGTTTTTTAACTCGCTAACTTCAGCATGTGCTCGTTGCAATGCCTCTTCGGCATTTTTCCGTTCGGTGATGTCCTGAACCGTTCCGCGTAACTTGATAAGGTGGCCGATGCTATCGCTCAACGCTTCACCGCGCGCATTGACCCATTTGTTTGTTCCATCGCTGGCGACCATTTGGAGTTCCAGCTCGTATGGAGTTCCAGTCTTCAAAGACCGTTCTGTTGCCATTCGTAATTTTTCAGAACTCTCTGGAGTAAATAAGTCTGTCTGTTCTAAAAAATTCAGTGGTCCACGTTCTGGATCTCGCTGAAGAATCACGTAAAGCTCCTTCGACCAATTTACCGATTCACTCTGTAGGTTCCATATCCAGCTGCCGACCTTCGCGATACGTTGCGCTTCATTTAGTTCCTCGCTGCGATCACTTAACTCCTGTTCAGCCAGACGACGGTCGTTGATGTTCATCGTCACACCGCGTAGTCCGATCCTATTGCCGTGTTCATCGCAGATTGCTTCGAGATGTTCTTCAACCCAAAGCGGTCGGCCGTCCTTTGTTTGCCAACGGAACTGGACACTCGCGGGTTTTCCGGTAGCAAAGACAGTCTCGCTGCAATTGGCTGCTCGTTCGCGATCCTCCTCCGGCATGATGGACAGCCAGAATCCTGGAGTGGCCAGCCATTCTTCAACGGTGTAACCAAGCATCTTTTCGACGTACTCGCTAACGAATGTGGCTTTTCTCGTTTGTTTGCCGAGTGCTAACCGACTTTCCCAGACAATACCCGGAACGTTTGAAATTACTTCATCCAAGTTTCTGCGCTCGGCTTCAGCAACTTTTGCCAATCGATCAGTTTCACTCTCAGCACTTCTAAGCCGCCTGCGACTGAAGAGGAGCCAGGCGATCAGCAGAGCCTGAAATACAATTAAAGAGACACTGCCCATAACGCGCCATTTATATTGTTGCCAAAACGCGAGGTGCATGAAATTGACTACTGGGTCTAAGTCAAGAGCTAGTTGTGCGCGATGAGTTGATCGAGACCCAACGCTTGAAACGATATTTTGGGCTACAACAGCACTCAGTAAGGGATCGCGTTCCTCAAAAGAATTTTGAGCAGAGACATCGAATGGTGTTAACAGAAGCAGCCCGGTAATCAGTACCAGGAGGGGCGAAAGATGCCGGGCTGTTCTAGCGTGGGGTTTTGACTTGAAGCGTACACTTCGTGAGCTAGCCGAGACAAAACTATTATCGTCCGTAGGGAGGAGATACTGATCCATTTATTCTTAGTGACCGTACCTGAACGCCGGGATCTGCTTGAAGCCAGGAACACGTCAAAGTTCGGATTTTGGGTGAAGCTCAAATACCCGCTGCTCCTCTCTGGCTCGTCGCACATAACTCAGTTCAAAGCAGGTCCTGTGGGTAACGTTCAAGTTCACTTCTCGCGTGAATCGAGTGCGATTCGGAGTTCTTCGAATCACGCGACTTGCCCCACCGGAGGACGGATAGAGGCAGAGAATCTACAACGTGTGTACGCTAACGAACAATCCGTAAAACTACCGATTGCCTACAAAAGGGACAATTCGGTGAGCGATCTCAGGTGATTTGACCAATTAATGCACGGTCATACCTAAAGCAATTGCGAATCGAATGAGTTCGGCATTCGTCTCCACACCCAGGCCCTGCATCATTTCATACTTATGAGATTCGGCGGTGCGAGTGGAGATGCCGAGTTTCGTAGCAATTTCTTTCATCGTATGGCCTTCCACTATCAGCTGTAAGACCTCGCGTTGTCGTGGTGTGAGCTTTGTCTTGTGAACGGGATTACTCTCAAGAAGTCGAAACGATTCGGAGGCGACAAGCGGCGTCACATAATTGGAACCATTCAGAACTTCTTTGATGGCAGATATCAGCTCTTCACCGGCCGACTGCTTTAGAACATATCCGGAAGCGCCACAACGAAATGCCTCAGCAACGAGACTGCTATCACCGTGCATCGTCAGGAAAATGATCTTTGCGGTGCTGCCCTCCTTTTTTAGTTGTCGAACAGCATCGAATCCGTTGAGTAGTGGCATTGAGATATCCACCACGATGACGTCTGGGTTCAAACGTCTGGCGGCCTCGACGAGTGCTTTACCGTCACTCACCGTCTCGAGCAGTTCACAGTCTTCCTGCAGCAAGCTCTCAAGACCCTGTGCAAACATTGTGTGATCGTCGGCGAGAAGGATTTTTGACCGATTCATGATTCATTCACCCATGGAACTCGGCTTACAAGGGTAGTACCCGTTGTAGGCGTTGATCTTACTTCGAAGGTTCCCTTTAGCAACCTTACTCTCTCTTCAGCACTAACCAGCCCGAGGCCACTACCTCGCGCGGCTTTCAAGGGATCAAATCCGCGACCCGAATCTGACACTTCGAGCCGCAGAAACTTATCTTCTTCATTTAAGGAGATCGTGGCTGTTTTCGCTCCTGAATGCCGAGCTACGTTGCGCAGTGCTTCAACCGCTACGCGATAGAGACAAACAGAAGTCTCAAGTGGAATTCCTTTACCGGCAATCTCCGTATGCAACTGCACATCAATCTGTTCTTCGTTTCGAAATTCAGTGATGTACGACTCCAAAGCCGAAACCAAACCCAGATGATCCAGAACCGCTGGATGTAGCTGGTGTGACAATCTACGAAGATCAGTAGTTAGATCGTTTGTTTGGCTTCGCAGTTGATCCAGTTCTGCCTTTAGCTTTGCATCTGTAGCTGGCAAGCTTCGCTTTAATTTACTAATGCCAACTGAAAGCGTCGCGATCTTCTGACTAAGATCATCATGCAGCTGACGCGAAATTCGCATTCGCTCAGCTTCCTGAGCCGTGATCAAGCGTCCGGCCAGTGCGCTGATCTGCCTATTACTTTGCCGCAACTCTTCTTCGCTCTTGCTCAAAGCTTCGGAAGCAAGTCGCGCGTCGGTGATATCGCGGATGATGGATAAAACGCGACCGCCATCCATTCCGATTAGTCTGGCCTCGTAGTGGCGATCGACACCGCCAATCGGGAGCGAGTACTCCATCACCTGCGGATCATCGGTAAGCGCTGCCAAGCGAACACACTCCAGTACTTGCTCTGCAAGATCGGGTGGCAGTACATCCCGCACGTTTTTTCCCAAGAAGATATCTGGTTGGACCAATAACGAGCCCAGATCGCGGGTATGGAAATCGAGATAGACTCCTTCACGATCCATGAGGAAAACCATATCCGGTATCGCACGCAGAATAGCTCGGTTGCGCTCTGCTGTTTCGTGCGCTGCCTGCTCTGCCCGTTTTCGATCCGTAATATCACGTCCTATCGCAAGCAGCTCTACAACTTTACCGTCGGGTCCTGAAATGGCGTGATCGACCCACTGTTGCCAACCGACGGTTCCGTCCGGCAGTATGACCTCATGCTCATTTGTTCGAGTGCCTGGATTTCGGACCAGAATATTTGCTTGCTCTTGAGCCCAATCACGAATTTCTTCGGGAACTAGCTCGATGTACTTAGAACCAATCAACTCTTCGCGGGTCTTAGAAAAGTAACGACAATACGCGTCGTTAACGTAAGTAAGAGTTGTATCCGGAAGAAAACGACAAATCAGCTCAGTTTGCGATTCGACTACCTTCCGATACTGATCTTCACTGCGGCGTAACGCTTCCTGGGCCAACTTCTGATCAGTGATGTCTTTGATGTAAGTTAAGAAATGAACGGGCCTTCCGTACTCATCCTCTACTACTGAGCAGTTGACATAAACCCACACCGTCCTGCCGCTTTTATGTATATATCTTTTCTCAAGGTCAAATGACTTTATCTCACCGCTAATAAGACGTTGGCATTCGTTCCATTCGGAGTCAAAGTCCTCCGGTTGAGTGACATCCTTGAATGAGCTATTCAGCAACTCCTCTTCGGTAAAACCCAACAACTCGCAAAGTGTCGGCGGAACTTTTAACCAGCGTCCATCGAGGCTGACATGCGTGCTCATCACAAGCGAGAAAGCCTCTGTTCGAGCCAGTCTTGCTTCACTTTCTCTTAACGCTTGTTCCGATTGCTTTCGCTGAGTGATGTCGGCATTGAGACCGATCATACGGAATGGTCTGCCAGTATTGTCCCGCAACACTCGGCCCTTGCTGCGTACCCAGTGAAGCGAGCCATCGGGCTGTGGCATGCGAAACTCTACCTCGTACGGAGCGCCTTCCCTGATGGCCCGATTGATCGCGTCTTTAACCATTTCGCGATCGTCGGGATGCAGCCTGAGATAGAACTCATCCGGCGACACCTCGGTGTCACTCTCTGAAAAACCAAATATCTGCTTTGTTTGATCGGACCACTGTGTATCGTTAGTAGTGACGTTCCAGTCAAAGGTGCCCATTTGAGCAGCCTCGAGCGCCATCGCGAGTTGCTCCTCATTGGTCCGTGACGCCTGCTCTGCTTGTTCACGCTCTTGAATGACTGCCGTCAAGGACATCAATGGTATCGACACGACGATGAGAAACCATTGAATCGAGAGTGCCTTGCCCGCCGCTGATTCTGAAACGAAAGGACCAGCCTCACGCATCGCGCCCCAAACGGCAATAAACAACACAGTCAGAAGAGCAGTGCTGGTCCCTCGCAATCCAAATCGCACTGCAGCCCAAAGCAGAAATGGAAGGGGAAAGTAGAGCAGCGAAGGACTGCCGTCCATTTCAGGAAGTTGGGATGTGAAAACGAACGTACTTACCCCTACGAGTCCAATGGCAAGTAGAGCGGTCTCGAGGTAGCGCCACGAGGACGCTTGAACGATCGACCCGATGCCACCATTTGCCCAACTCATGATGACAGGAACTACGGTCAAGCTAGCCACCACATTCGCCAGGAAACGAATGCGCCACATGTGCCAGAACGGATCCTTACCCCAACCATTAAGTTTGACGAGGTAGATATCTAAGAACGATGAGATCAACGGCGCAAGAAAAACGCCAAAGAACAGGAACAGCGTAAAGTTGCGAAAAGTATCCAGATGTTTCCGTGAGGACATGAATTGTCGCAAGCATAATGCGGCGATCAGGGCCTGAGCGCAGTTACTCAAAAACCAAGACAATACCATTGTGAAGGGAACGCCGCTGTTCAACTCAGAAGCTACGTGCGCGGGAAACACTGCCGCAATTACTATCCACCATGAACGCACAGGAGTAAGCAGCAGCGCAGCAAGCAGGATTGAATTAGGAAGCCAGAGTGTAGAGACCGAACCAGGCTGGAGGGCGAAGGCAAACCCGATCTTAGCCGTGAGAAAATATGCTGCGCCAACCAGGAGAGCTCTGACTATAGACTTGCGCAGCGAACCCACACGTGATGCGGCTGCCAGCTTCTTCTTGCCGATACGATCTAAGACCACCTCGGCCATGTTGCACTCCGTGGGGGAGGAATTATTAAGACACTACAGAGCTTACAACAATGTGGTTACGGCGAACAGGAGTTGAAACAAGAGAAGAACCGAGCTTGGAACAAACCTTCGGCTTCAGTTATGGACTAGCGGCATTACTCATCTCATCGAGGATCGATATCAAGTGCAAGACCTCTCGTGAGCCTTACAACAACAGGTTCTCCTAATTTGATCTTTGCGAGGTCTACTTGTTTGTTGACTTTAACTACCCGTTTGTCGCCACGATCAAATTGAAGCGTCACGAGGTGCTCCCTGAGATTTGCAGCGGTTATGCGACACCTGACTGCTTCAGTATCAGCCATAATCAAGTTTGCTTTCTTACCTTGCGCCGCAAGAGTAACGGCGTTCGATGTATTTGATTCGAGTACGCTATTTCCTTCTTTCAGGGAAACTGCAAGCGGCTCCAGCAGCGTAACTCGAAGCCTGTCTCCAAGCTTGATACGACCGAACGTTGGGGTGCTTTCGATCACTTTGTAAATGGCCTCACGACCATTTGGTAACTCTAACTTCAAGAAACTCTCTCCATGGCTTATCTCTGAAACTCTAGCTGTAACGCGTACAGAGTCGATCTCCACAGCTGCGCTTTGGCCTGCCGCACTATGGCCCACGGCAAAACCCGAAATGCAAAGGATCAGAGTTGACGTGATTGCACGCAAAGCTCTGATCCTGTCTCTCATCTGTTTCGATAGCACGGCGAGGAGTGTATCGATCGAGATCTCTAACAATAACTGTCAGTTTTTACAGTTTTGGTGTTACGGAAAGAAATGAGTTTCGCACACTGGACCAATGTGACCAAGATGTGAGTGTCGTGCGACTTTTATAACCGGCGAATGATCAAGAATGCGCCTGTTGTGATAAGCGACCCGATGACCGCGCCGAAGAGTATTAATAACCACCCGGGAGCCCGTGTGTATTGGCCCTGCACTACTTGAAATAGATTTGAAGCATTCCCTTGCGCGCTCTCCTGATAAGCTTCAGCGTCAGCTCTGACAATCGCGGCTTCCAGATTTGCGCGGCTCTCAGCTAATACCTGAAGTTGAGCATCCACTCCATTCTTTTCAAGTTCAAGTTGACGTCTACGTTGTTCGCGCAACTCTTCAGGATGAACCGAGCCTATTCCGGCCAGAGAACGTTCTATGTTCTCCGGCTTCATATCGTCTTCAAGTTGCTGACGCCGAGCTTGAAGAGCCGCCTCTTTGGCCTGAACCTCTACCAACTGCATTCGCAACTCTTCAGCTCGTCTTGCTGCGTGTTGCGCAAAAACTATTGATACGTTTGCAAAAATGCAGAAGCTCAGGAAAGCGTAGATCAATGCGCGTTTCATAATTTGGTCCTCTTCAGGTGAGACGAATTTTGAAGGCACTTACGGAAAACGTCAACCCACAGAGTTCATTCGGTACACGTCATCCGAACACGATTTCGTCTCGTTGGAACAGTGTCGAATCTACGTGACTGTGGCGTCTGCTTCTGCGGTCACGCCTTCTTTAGCAAAGAACCAGTGAACTACTCCGGCCAGCGACGCACCAAAGATCGGCGCGAGCCAAAATAACCAGAGTTGTCGGATGGCCCAACCGCCGACGAAGATTGCTGGTCCGGTACTTCTCGCCGGGTTCACCGACGTGTTCGTAACGGGAATGCTCACTAGGTGAATAAGCGTGAGTGCGAAACCTATTGCCACCGGCGCCAACGCCTGGGGAGCTCGTTTGTCGGTAGCGCCGAGAATAATGATCAGGAAGAAGAAGGTCATCACTAACTCGGACAGAAATGCAGCTCCGAGTGAGTATCCACCGGGGGAGTTCACGCCATAACCATTCGAAGCAAAGCCAGCGCTAACATCGAATCCGGCTCTCCCACTTGCAATGAGATAAAGAATACCTGCACCCACGATTGCGCCTGCTAACTGGGCCAATATGTACGGAATTACCTCAGAAGGTGGGATGCGTCGTGCTGTACAGAGTCCAACCGTCACAGCTGGATTGAAGTGTCCACCCGAGACGTGGCCCACCGCATAGGCCATCGTTAGCACGGAAAGACCAAACGCGAACGATACGCCAAGTAATCCAATACCGACGTCTGGAAAAGCGGCAGCAATTACTGCGCTTCCGCAACCGCCTAGAACCAGCCACAAAGTACCGAGAAATTCTGCTGAGGCTCTTTGCAAGAGTGTGAAACCCTTCATCTTCGATTACCTCCTAATTGTGCTTCCGTTTGGACAATGAGTGCGGTGCTGATGTGGATCAGGATCTCGTTTCCGCACGCGGACCATTGGGAAGGTAGTTATCGCTCGGTGACGTAAAGATTTCGGCGGATTCTAGATGTGAAGAGACTTTGTAATAACTGTTAGTTTTGACAGTACCTGTAGAACTCAAAGATAGAGCTTAAAAACCACGCCGACACCCTTCACGTGGCTCGGTGTTGATCGGCTGTCGAGTTGCCGCATGAAATACATTTCGAGCGTAACTTGTCTGTCCGGATCTATAAGTTCGATTAGGCGGAAGGCTCTTTTCAACGGCAACTGCACGCCTGCTTTCAACTGATTTCGATTCCAAGTATCAAATCTGGTGTCGTAAAAAACTTCAAAACTTCCGTACGGCGTTATCCGAAACCTTCCCATTTCAAATTCGCGTTCGAGCATCAGTCGGTTTCTATAACGACCGCTGAATTCTCCATTGATGAAACGCAGCTCCTCTCGGTTTCGATCGCTAAGTAGCAGATCAATTGGCAGTGGATGACGAAACGTCTGCTCAATCACTATGCGGTGTTCGTTATGAGGGTTTTCTGCCCCCGGAGCTGAGAATATGTAGCGATAACCATTTCGCAGGATCACATGTTTGTTTGGCAGGTAATCAAGATGCGCTCCGATGTGACCCTCGGACCTGTTGCTGGTCTGTTCTAATCTCGTGATGAGGGCGAGAAAAAAGAGCCTGAATTCGGGTGTGAGCCGGACATAAACGTCAAGTTCCGGCCAAAACTCTACTCGTTCGTCTGCTTCCTGGCCCAATGTTGTCGATGACAATGAGAGCATCGTAACGAAAACACAGACTGCCATCAGAACGGGCGACGCCATCCTCCACCCCACATTGTGCGTTCGCATGTTTCGGCTTTCGATTTTGTTGGACGATTTACGACTTTTCGTGTCAGAAAAATATGCGAAGTATTCGACTAACGAGTTCGTCAACGGAAATCATTGTGAGCATGAGCGGCGCAACGGGGATTAGAATTATTACGGCGAGCTGTAGAACGTCGTAAATCGTAAATGGCACCAAGCGCATCTCCTTAACAACCTCAAAACTGTTTCCGAGATCAGCCAACGACTGGATATCAGCCGAACCAAGAAGCGGCTCTCCAGAAGGATTCGCGCCGCGCAGCCACTTATCATCAAATTCACGAACATATAACTGCGCCAGCCTGCCGTACTCCCTCAGACCTATACGTTTTGCGTGTTCCAATTGCGCAGAGAACACCAGGAACGGTCCGAGAATAATGAGTAGCATAGTTGCTACAATGCCGATGAGCTCA
>JBKPAL010000221.1:0-5100 GCA_046726395.1 Acidobacteriota bacterium | reverse complement strand
AATCAAAACCGGGGGCAAGCATGCGCGTCAACTGAGCAGGATTCTTAATATTCTGCTCTTGCATCCAGTTATCCGCTTCCGCGATCAACTGCTCGCCTCGTTCACCACCGAACAGCTCACCTTGCCGCCTCTTGGCTACTGCGGAATGAAGATGCATGTCTGACAGTTCAAACCGCTCGACTGCGTCTGAAAGATACGCTGTCGCATTTGTCACTTGATCTCGTTGATGGGCGATACCTGCTTTAATCAAACTTACGATCGGAGCTGACCAGGGCATGCGTTCTTTTGCAATTCGTCGCGCCATATTTTCCGCGACGTGCAATCGCTCTCGCCGTTTCGCCGCAGTTGCTAACGCGGCGCGTGCTTGCAGATTCAGCGCTTCAATTCTGAGGACCTGAAGCCGCAACAACATCGACGCTTCAAGAGCTTTCCACTGGCCCTGAATGTGACGCCAGGCTACCTCATAATCACCCGTATACAGTTCTAGCTGGACCATCGCCAGCAGCGAACTGTAGTGCTGCAAATGAAATCCTTCATGTGACCAGGCTTTAAGCGCTTCGATTACCTGGTCGCGCGCTTTCTCGGGCTCATCGGCGGCCAACCACACGACGTTCATTCTTGTGCGCAGGTCGGTTGCAGCAAAAACATTACCTTGTTCCAGCGCTGCCGAAAGAAGTGATGGCACGCGTCGTGAAACCTCGCCGACCTCGCCCTGGTAAAGCAGTGCGCTTAGCATGAAACGCTGCGCGATTGTGACTTCCCAGGTTACACCTGTACAACGATCGCGCAATATTTGTACTGCGGCTTCGCAAAGTTCTGCCGCTTTTTTCCAGTGGCCCACGAGATAGGCGGCGACACCACTGGACCATTTCGCCAACGCGATTGCGTGTGGATGGCCGACCTTCTGTGAAAGCTCTTCAGCTCGTTGTGATATTTGGAGCGCACGCTTTCGCGCTGGACCACCGCGTGAAGCAGATTGCGCCGCCTCAAAGGCCATCGCGCGCGCAATGCGAAAGGGTTCACCTGCACGCAATGCAAGCAATAGATGTCGACAGTGAAAGTCTGAGCCTCTGAGCAAATCCACTGCGCCTAACCCTGCGGCGAGTGCCCAGCAGATATCGATGCGAAACAGATCGGCTTCCGGGATTTCGCTGGCATCACGTTCAGTAAAGTTCAACCCGCGCAAGCGAATCTGCAGCCGTTTGAGTATCAGTGAAAGGAGTGCGCGTTTCGGACCGGCGGGAAAAGTGAAGCCCACCGACTTCAGAACAGATCGGATCAGCTCCAACCCTTCTTTGATGTGTCCGCCCATAAGCAATTGCTCGGCGGCGCGTCGCTTGAAATCGAGACTGCGCGAAGCGGAGGTATCCTCGGCGGCTTCCAGGTAAGCCGCAGCTGCCTCGGCAGGACGGCCCGCATTCACTAAAGCATCAGCGAGCGATCGTTTTAAGTCGACTTGCTCGCCGCTCTTAACGGGCGCAAGTTCGAGCGCTCGTCGAAAGAAAACTACTGCACGATCGAATGCCAATGCGGCCGCAGCTTTCTTCCCCGCAGTGGCCGCGTGCGTTGCCGCGTGTACTCTCTCACCAGCACCAAGATAGTGTTCAAACAACGCTTCCGGATCGTCGAAGCCACGAGCTTCTATGGCCTGGGCCAGCCTGCGATGCACCTGTTTGAAGCGGGACTGATCCATCTGCGCCGCCAAAGTCTCCCGGATTCGATCATGATAGAGCTCGATCGTGTGTTCCGAGGCGCCGCTACGTAGAAACTGTGCAGAACGCAGCGAGCTTACAAGAGGAAGATCATCGCCAGTAAGACCAGCCGCCTGGTAAACGACTTCCGGATAAATCGGCCGTCCCGCGATCGCAAGTGTATCGACGAACTGACGAGCACCCTTGGGTAACTGACGAAGACGAGAGTCGAGCATGACCGCGAGACTAATGCCGGTGGCCCTTCGCTCGTCGCTTGTGACTGCATAACGCGCAAGCTGCTCGATTAAGAATGGATTGCCGCGAGCTTCACGCATTATCGATTCTGCAAATGGTTCGAGCTCACGAGCATTCGACCCGAGCAGGCCGTTAACGAATGAGCGAGCCTCGCTTTTGCTCAAAGCGCCGACTTCCACTTCGCGTCGCGACTCGCTGTCGATCGTGTCCAGAAGTCGTCTCAGAAAAGGCTTGGTGTCGATCTCTTCGCTTCGAAAACTCGCCAGCAAAAGAAGTGGAGGCGACTCAGGTGGACGCAATAAATCTTCAAGCAGTGCAGTGCTATCGGCATCCGCCCACTGAAGATCATCGATATAGATCACGAGTGGCTGTCGATCGGAGATCCGCGTCAACAACTCACGCAAAGCTGAGAAGGCACGGCGCCGTAGTGTGAAAGGGTCTATTGGTTCTTCTTCGCGCTGGGGTGCATCAAAGACGGAATCGATCTGCAACATCACAGGAAACAGGCGTGCGAGCGCAAACACGTCCCTCGGCATCAATGCGTCAGCTCGTCCGTCGGGCAGTGCCACGAGGTATCTGGTTAGACTGTCGACCACACCATCAAGCGCTTTGTAGGGCACCGACTCACGCTCATAACAGCGTCCTTCGAGGACCACGACATCACGTTCTTTGAGTTTCAGTCTTTCGAGGAAGTGACGCACCAGAGCGGTCTTGCCCATTCCCGAGCTTCCGTGCACGAACACTGTTACCGTCTTGCCACGTCTTATCGCCGCAAAGGAATCATGAAGCCGTTGCAACTCAGTTTCTCGACCGACGAACGAGACCGAGTCGATGTCGGTGGACGGCAAGGATGGCATAAAGGCTGGTCTCAAGGGGCCGGTCTTCCCGTGACCCAGAATGCGCAACACCTCGCGTCCGCTTGGCCGTTTTTGAGGATCGCGGTGCAACAACCTCACGCAGAGTTCATTCAGCTCCGGCGGCAAATTGCCGACGATTTCGGACGGCTGAGTCGGATCAACGCTCTGTTTGTTCATCATCACTTCGAAGAATTTTCCGGTGAACGGCAGACGTCCGGTGAGCGCCTGATAAAGCATGACGCCGACGCTGTACCAATCACTGGCGCTGTTAATTGGCAGCTGCGCTCCCTGCTCGGGAGACATGTAGTCGGGAGTGCCTGCGAGATGAACGCTTTCATGCAGGCCGCGACCTTGCACCTCAGCTACCAAGCCAAAGTCAAGAATCACAACCCGGCCCTCTTTGGTCACCAATACATTTGAAGGTTTGATGTCTCGATGAAGCTTGCCTGTCTGGTGTAGACCATGAAGACCTTCTGCAACTTGACGCAACGCAGTGTAAAGTCGGTTGAAGTCTAGCGTAGATTTTGAAAGCGAGCTGTCCAGAGATGCATCTCGAGAAGAGCCAGACCGAAAATCCAGATCAAGTGACTCGAGCGGCTGAGTCTCTGCTTCGTAATCGGCGACGATTGCCGTGTCCCGATTGTCAGATGACTTGAGGAGAGTGTCGGTAGCTGATGATTGACTCTTTCGGGCCTGGTATCCCGGCCTGACGTATTCAAGAAAGTTCACGCCGTTGACGAGTTCCATCGTGAAGAACCAGTACTGGCCATCAGCCATGAACTCGTAGAGTGAGACCAGGTTCGGGTGCGAAACATCCGCGAGAGAACGAAACTCATTTTTGAAGCGCGAGATGTGCGAAGCTTCGGTGCGTGTGAGTGCTTTCAGAGCTACGACGCGATCGGTTTCACGGTCATGGGCTTCATAGACAACGCCCATTCCTCCCGAGCCGAGTCTGCGACGGATGTGAAAGCGAGCTGTGCCGAGGAAATCGTTCGAGGTTTGGCCCATGGGGATTGCCGACGATGTAAATCCGTTTCGTACGAGCGGATTGTAAGGGCTTCGCTCAAAAAGCTCCACTGACCCGAAGTCATTGCCAATTGCCGATTGCCCATTGCCGATTGGAATTACCATCGGGTGTTTCATTGATACTAAACAAAATGTTTTCTAAGGCAAGAATCTAATCAGCAATCGGCAGTGGCAATCGGCAATCGGTGTAATCTGTGTAATCTGTGGATGAATTGTAGGCGGAGAAACAATTCACGACGGGCCACAGATGAACACAGATAACACGGAGTGACCCAAAGACACCTGCGTTCTCTTTTTTATCTGTTTCATCCGTGTAATCTGTGGCCAGTTTCGCTCATCTGTACGCTGATCGGAGGATTCGCGATGGACTGGAGAGTATTACTGACTACCTTTGGAGTGATATTCCTGGCGGAGATGGGTGATAAGACCCAACTCGCTGCGATGACGATGGCTGCGGAAACTAAAAAGCCCTGGATGGTATTCGCAGGTGCATCACTCGCGCTCGCGTGTGTGTCGCTCATTGGAGTACTGGTGGGAACCGTAGTCGGGAATTATGTTCCGTTAATCTGGGTCAAGAGGGTTGCCGCACTCTCTTTCATCGTGATCGGTGTTCTGATCCTGTTCGATAAGTTCTAACCAATCTGATCTTTGGAGTCGATCAATGCCGCAAACTCCCCACATCGAACGTCATTTCACTTCCAGCGAAGTTGTGCGTGACGCTGTGATCGGTATGTCGGATGGCCTCACTGTTCCTTTCGCACTTGCTGCTGGTCTAAGTGGTGCGATCAATCAAACTCACATCATCGTTACTGCAGGACTTGCAGAAATCGCTGCCGGCGCTATTGCTATGGGACTCGGTGGCTACCTTGCTGCTAAGAGTGATGCCGAGCACTACGCAAAAGAGCGTGAGCGCGAGAAGAGGGAAGTTGCAGAAATTCCTCACGAAGAGATGCGCGAGGTCGCTGAGGTCTTTCAGGACTACGGGTTAAGCGAAGAGGAGACCTGGCCGATTGTCGAAGCGCTAAGACGTCAGCCGCGGAAATGGATAGATTTCATGATGAGGTTTGAACTAGGGCTGGAGAAGCCAGAGCCGCGCCGTGCGATGACTAGTGCAATCACGATTGGCGGGGCTTATGTGGTGGGCGGGCTGATTCCTCTGGCCCCTTATATTGTGTCAGAGAATATTTCTGCGGCTTTGATTAGTTCAATCTTGTTCACGCTGCTGGCACTGTTCGTGTTTGGATTTGTGAAGGGGCGATTTACGGGCATGA
>JBKPAL010000220.1:0-6906 GCA_046726395.1 Acidobacteriota bacterium | reverse complement strand
CGTCGCTCACAGTTCATTGCTGCAAGCGCATTACGAGCTTCATCTCCCTTCAACGTTGGCAAAGCACGAATCGCGCTCACCCGCACGCGTCGATCCTCATCACCCAGGGCATTAACGAGTCCTGCCACAGCAGTTTTCTCTTCCGTGGCGCCGAGCACTCGAGCGGCATTCGCTCGTACGATTGGATCAGGATCGTCTCTCAGAAGTTTCAATAGCTGGGCATTGCCATCCTTTGCTCGCAGTCTCGCGAGTGCGTTCGCCGCATCCGCACGGACTCGCGCGTTTGAGCTGGTAAGAAACTGCGCTATCACTTTTCCTGCGCTTTCGGGACGCGCCCGCAACGCAGCAGTCAATCCCAACAAGACAAATTGAGTATCGCCGTTAGCCCCTTTCTGTCCTTCTTTGCTTAGTGCGCTCAGAATGATTTCTCCAGTTGACCTTGCCTTAGCCTCCTCAGTTTTAGAAAGCGCTGCCACAATCTTGCCCAGGGCCTCCACCGCGCGAGCGCGAATTGAGGCCGGATTATCGGATTCGTTGAGTTCGGTGACCAAAACCTCGATAGCATTTGCAGACTCGATTTCGCCAAGAGCAAATGCCGCCATCGCGCGAACGCCATTGTCTTTATCTTTCTTTAGCAACTCTGAAAGGTTGGACACGGCTGCTTGATCGCCAATTCTTCCTGCCGCGAGTGCAGCTCTGGTGCGCACCTCTGCACTCGGATTGGTGAGGAGCGCAGCAGTTTGCGAGTCCCAACGACGTTCGTCCTCAGCCCTCAGGATCTGAATTAGGATTTCAGTGCTTACCCCGTGTGCAGTCCTAGCTGACGAGTGCGACTTTCGTTGCGCGAAACTCTGGACCGGAATTGCCAGGTTTACTAAGCAAAGAACCAGCAGCATCGCCCATCGGCACATCGCGAGCGGCGCAGTCTTAGAACGACTGTGAACTTTTGTTATCAGCATCGGGCACAGGAAACGAGAAGGATTGGGGGAATGCCGTAACTATGTATCGAGTACCGTGGGCTGCATGTCAAGTAGCGACGCCAAAAACGAGAAAGCGCTTCGACCCGATTCATCGGGGCGAAGCGCCTTCAAACAGTTAATTGTTATATGACGCGCGTTAGCTAGCCATCTTCGAAACGGTGTCGGGTTTCGAAACGGCGTCAGCATTAAGCGGTTTCATGCTGGTAGTGTCGAGCGGCTGATCCTCGATCTTCTTGCCGTCCTTTCGGGCTTTCTCAGCCGATGCGGACATCTGCAACATCTTGCAGCTACCTTCGAAGATAGCGCCCTGCTCGATAATTAGCGAAGGAGCCGAAATATTTCCGTTTACCTTGGCCGAACGTCCCAGTTCCAACCGCTGGGTTGCCACAATGTCACCGTTAATGGTCCCGTGAATTGTGGCGATGGCGACTTCAATATTGGCATCCACCTTACCGTTTGAGCCGACGATCAAGGTACCGCTACTTGAGGTGATACGACCCGTCATATGACCGTCCACGCGCATCATGGCTTTAAAAGTGGCTTCCCCGGTAACGACGGTCCCGCTGCCCACAAATCCGCTGAGGGTACCTTCTTTAATGTCGCGCGCAAGCGACTCACTCTCAGTCATCGCTCGAGCGCTCGTTAGGGGGTCGCTCGAAGCTGGCTTTGATTCCGCGTTCCCACTCTGGAATGACGAGTATGTCTTGGGAGAGGAGTACGCCTGTTCATGTTTTTCGGGCGAGTTTTCGGGTTCGTCTTGATCCTTTGGATTCTTTCCTATCCTCAGCATTAGTTACCTCCGTTATTTTGGGGGCGCGGTGAGTTCGTCACATCTGCCGTCGAGCGGTAAAGCAACAAAACGAACGCGCTGTCCTGGTTATTTTTGGATTGTTCTCTAGCTTGATGGCTAGCTCTCGACTGGGTTAGCCGCCGGATGACGGGAGTCACATAATAGACAATCATCACTGTTGGTGTCTACCCCCACAATAAAAATGTAATCCCAAGGGCTGTTTCGTGCCTCGTCACTCCGCAAACACGCTCAATACTGTCTGAATGATTCACGAAGTAGTGCGCTAGACTCTCAACCAGCGGGCGTGGCATTCTCACCGTACATTCGAGGACATACTTTGGACGGCAATCAGTACAGGAAACGGCTCCTTCGCCGAGTGGGCGAGGCGATCAAAGACTTTCACATGATTGAGAGTGGCGACCGCGTGATGGTCTGTCTTTCAGGAGGTAAGGACAGCTACACGTTACTCGATGTGCTACTCGATATCCGGCAACGAGCACCGATATACTTTGAATTGTTAGCGGTCAATCTCGATCAAAAGCAACCGGGGTTTCCCGCTCATGTTCTACCAGATTACCTGGCGTCTCGTGACGTGCCCTTTCGTATCGTTGAACGCGACACATATTCCATCGTGAAGCGGCTTGTTCCTGCGGGAAAGACGTATTGCGCAGTGTGCTCGCGCCTGCGAAGAGGGATTCTTTACAACATCGCGGTTGAGGAGAAGTGCACCAAAATTGCTTTGGGTCATCATGCTGACGACATCATCACAACGTTCCTGCTGAACCTGTTATATGTCGGAACGTTGAAAGCAATGCCGCCATTGCTGCGTTCAAATGATGGTCGTAACACCATCATCCGTCCGCTGGCATACTGCCGCGAAACTGACATTGCAGCGTTCGCTCGGTGGAGAGAGTTCCCGATCATCCCGTGTGATCTTTGCGGGTCGCAACCAAACTTAAAGCGAGCGAGAATCAGCAGGCTCATTACTGAGCTCGAAAAAGAGATTCCTCATGTCCGTTCATCAATGCTTCGGGCCGTTGGCAATGCTGTTCCTTCGCACCTCTTGGACCATCGGCTTTTCGACTTCAGCAAACTGAGCGCAGCAACGGGCAATTTAGAGGCTGAATTGGATCTTGCATTGGGCCACCTGGATGAAGAGTTAGAGCCTGCGCTGGTCGCACTGAATTGAGTACTGCGATGCCCGCCCGTAAGAATGAACCGCTCGACTTCACAAAGTTTCCACCTGGAACAGTAACTGAATACACCACGCTTGTTTGTCTCGCCTGCGTTTTCGATATCTTTACTGTACAACTCGGTCTTGCTCCACGAACGGCTTATTCCGAAGTAAAGAAGTATGGCCCAACAGTGGATGAGTTAACTGCGCCTCGCGCGGTGCGTCCGTTTTTCGACAGCGATGAAAAGAGCCCGCACTGTCCGTACTGCAATGGTGCTAAGAAATGGCATGCAAGGCTCGAGACGTACGGAATCGAAGGTGCCAAACCAGCAGATGCGGCCCGTCGTGAGCTAATCAAATCCCTGCCTAAAAAGGATGAAATGTTCCGGATAATTGAAGCCAAGACCAGTAGACGGCAAGTCTTCTTTGCCTGGCTGGATACTCTCGGTGTGAAGCTGGATTTTGAGGACGATGGATGGCTGCTTGAAGCGACGCAAGCCTATTTGGCCCGATTAGAGCCGAAAACTAAGTGGGAAGAGGTGTTCTCACAAGTTCGCTCGGTCAGGCGTTCCACTCGGATTCAAGAAGGTTGGGAGCTTTCGGGTGGAAGACTGTTTCTTGCGCCGCGAATCTACAGCGAGGTGCTTATAGTCCAGTATCTCATCAGCCGGCCACATGCGCATGGCGGACATACGCTCGATGGGCGACTGACTTTGTCTGAGTTGTTAGGACGCTTGCGCTACCTTGGTTATCTACCGTTGGAGGCATTTGCAGAGGCAGATCAGTTTGAGATTTTAGAGAATGTGATTGAGCAACTTGCCGGTGGTCCGGGAAATGTCAAGATGTATTACCTGGTGGATCGGCGAGAGTTTCTGGAGAAAGTGAAATCAGTTTACGCGCGCTACGCAAGCTAATGCCAGCTACATTCCTGCTTTTAGTAGCCTATTTACGAACTAACTGCGGTTGATGGGATTTAGGAGTCTTTCTGCAAAGCACTCTTGGTTTGACGTACAAGCTAAGAACTCGCCATTACTCTACTCATTCGCCTTTGCACCCAAACGGTTGCAAGAATCATTGACAGACCCAGCAGAGCAAGGACAAACGGAAAAAGTACCGAGTCTCGGAAGACCCGATAGGCTAGATGTCCTAAATACCCGTACACGCCGAAAGCGCCAAAAACCATAAACGTGGCCCGCTTAAGCTTCACGCCTATACCCATTAGACCGAGATTGATTAGAAGATAGATTGCGCGGTTCAATTCTGAGTCAGAGTCCATGCTCGACAAGCCGCCCCAGAAAGCCATCAAACCGAATAGGTAGCACCAGAACGCGAAGTCCTCACTCTTGGGCGCACCCCTACTCCGCAGTGAGCGATCAATTCCATAGCCCACCAGCATTATTATCAAACCAACGATAACGCTGACCCATTTTCGTGTTTCCCAGTAAAGCTCGCTCTGTTGATACAGCAGTGCGGCGATATCCATTGAGAGAAACCAGAAGCAGAATGCGAGCGGAGCGGTGAGAAACGCGAACCTTACGTAGCGAAGGGCAAGTAGTGCGGCAGCTATAGTCGTCAGTTCCATTACAATCCACGAGCCATGGATCAATGGATAAAAATTCTTGTAAGCGCCGGGATTCTCAGCTGGCCAAAACCCGATCGCCTTTTCAACACAGTAGGTCAACAAGGGAAGAAGGCTTACTGCAACGGTGATCAATAATCCACCCGCTACGACGTACCCTTTGTTTCGCAGCCACCAGCCCATGCTCACCGCGATCAGCATGTAGATCAGAACAGTAACGAAGACCCCGG
The DNA here is from genome assembly GCA_046726395.1 of Acidobacteriota bacterium. Classification (GTDB taxonomy): domain Bacteria; phylum Acidobacteriota; class Blastocatellia; order Pyrinomonadales; family Pyrinomonadaceae; genus PSRF01. Next base: position 2,153 of record JBKPAL010000220.1, on the reverse strand, counting down.
AGGTGCCAAGCGCATCCCATTTGTCGCCAAGAAACCAAGCGCACGCGGAGATCATCAGCATTGCGCCGAAGTAATAGACGACGGTGATCAGATTGAATCCTTTTCGCTGTTCTGGAGCACGAACGTTGGGTTCTCTAATTACTAAGCGATTGAAACGCTGATCGTAGGCCCAATGGATAAGGCGATCTGCATCGGCCTGCGCCAAGACACCTTCAACAGCTGCTCTCTGAATATCAGGGGCGGAAAGAGTTATTTCTCTTGACTCTGCGTTTGTTGAAGATTCAGACATAGTTTGTCTCGAGGGAGATTGCTTGCAGGAATAATGTCAATTGCAAGACGTTACCAGTATTTAGGTGTCTCTGGGTGTGTTTATCGAATCGGCGATTCACGACGATAGCGGTGCGTAATTGGCCGTCGCCGTCCTATGCCGATCGCATTGCGTGAGATGATTAGCGTCGGGGGCAGCTGCCGGCGCTTAAATTCGTTCGCCGGCGATTCCACCCGGTTCAAGATATCATAGACCAAAGCACGTTCGTTGCCAGCCTCGACGATCTCCTCAGGCGTCGCCCTCTGTTCAAAATACAATTTAAGTATCGGATCAAGTTTGTCGTATGGAGGCAGACTCTGATCGTCAAACTGCCCCGGTGCTAGCTCGGCAGAGGGACGCTTATCGATTATATCCTGCGGAATTATCTCGCCACCTCGGTTGAAGTGACGCGCCAGAGCATAAACTTCTGTTTTCAAGACATCCCCGATGACTGCCAGGCCTCCGTTCGTATCGCCGTAAAGAGTGCAGTAACCCAGAGCCAGTTCGGATTTATTTCCTGTCGAGAGCAACAGTCGACCCTCAGAGTTCGAGATGGTCATCAGGATGTTTCCACGCAAACGGGACTGAAGATTTTCCGCTGCGTGTGAACTGCTTTCCTGAGTAGGTGCAGGTAGGTCCAGCTGCTTGAGCATTAATTGATATGCATCGGTGATCGGTCGAATTACCGTCTTCATACCCAATGCGTGCGCAAGCTTCAGCGAATCTTCTACACTGGATCGTGAGGAGTAAGGCGAAGGCATCATCGCCCCAAGCACGTTCTCAGCTCCCAGCGCCTCGCACGCCAGAGCAGCAACGACCGCTGAATCGATTCCACCTGATAAGCCTATTACTGCCGTCGTAAACCCGTTCTTCCTTGCGTAGTCGTGGATACCCAAGACCAGTGCGCTGCGGATCGTTTCGATATCGTCGCCGGGAAGGCAGCGCTCGTCCGCGACACCACACTCAAGATCGACAGTTCCGAAGAACTCCTCGAATGGCGGCGCTTGCAAAATGATCTTTCCTTTGCAATCAGCAACGATGCTGGCGCCGTCGAAGATTATTCCGTCGTTGCCTCCGACCAGGTTTACGAAGACGATGGGGATTCCCGCACTCCGAGCACGATGCGAGACCATCGCGCATCGTTGGGCCATCTTGCCTTTGTTGAAAGGAGAGGCGTTGATTGAAAGCAGCACTTCCGAGCCGAGCAGGATGAGCTCGTCGGCGGGATCTTGTGGATAGAGTCGTTCACGCCAGAATGTCTTGTCGTTCCAAAAATCCTCGCAAACCGCGACACCGACTTTGCTTCCGTGCAGTTCGAATAATTGACGTGACATGCCGGGCTCAAAGTACCGAGGGTCGTCAAAAACGTCGTATTCGGGAAGAAGCGTCTTATCTGCGTAGCCAAGAAGCTTTCGATCTTTAATCACGGCTGCTGAGTTGAACAATCTCCGGCCATGCTGAACGCCTGTTGGTCGAACAGTACCGACGACGGCAGTGATTCCTTCAGTAGTCTGAATGATTTTATCCAACGGCTCGGTTACGCAGGAGGTGATGTCACGATCTAGGAACCAATCCAGCGAGGTGTAGCCTTGGACAGCGGCCTCGGGTACAACGACGAGGTCGGCGCGATCTTTTTTGCCTTGTTCAATCGCGCGAATGATGCTTGCTGTATTGCCGCTGTAATCGCCGTTGGTTGTATTGATCTGGCCGATGGTGACGCGCATTTGGTTCAATCGTGCACGTTTCTGATTGAGATCGCAAACAAGAAGACTATCCACAGATTACACAGACTGCACAGACTAAAAAGCAGTAGGCAGCAAGACATTTATCATTCGTCATTTGACAT
>JBKPAL010000219.1:0-2005 GCA_046726395.1 Acidobacteriota bacterium | reverse complement strand
GATGCGACCGTGCCCGGTAATCATTTCTTTAGCGTAGTCGGCTTGAAACTCATCCAACTCACCAGCATCAAGCAGGCAGTCGAGAACGTGGCGAATGTTGTAAGGCTGACGATGGTCTTCGGGCAGAATTGAGTACAGATCCTCTGCGGGACGCGCGCTAGGTCGACTCTCAACGATAGAAACTGGAGAAGGCATGCGTGCTGGCAATTCGGAAACAAACTCTCGGATCTTGGCGATGCACGCTTCATCGTCCGCGACGCGATAATGCGCGACCCCCGATAATTCGTTGTGTGCGCGCGCGCCGCCGAGAGCTTCGTTGTCTATCGTTTGTCCAGTTGCTCCTTTAACGAGATTCGCGCCGCCGAGTCCCATGAATGATGTGCCTTCCACCATGACAATGATGTCAGACAGCGCCGGCAGATACGCACCTCCGGCGATACATGGGCCCATGACTGCTGCGATCTGTGGAACCTTGAGGTACCGACGCATTGTCGAGTTGTAATAAAAAATTCTCGAAGCTCCGTACTGACCAGGAAACACTCCACCCTGATAAGGAAGATTCACACCAGCTGAGTCCACGAGATAAATGATCGGCACATGATTTCGCATGGCGATCTCTTGGGCTCTCAGGATCTTTTTAATAGTCTCTGGCCACCACGATCCGGCCTTCACTGTTGCATCGTTAGCAACAACGACGACTTCTCTACCGTGAACTCGACCTACAGTGGTGACTACGCCAGCAGCGGGAGCGGCACCATCATATTGATCATGGGCTACGAGTAAGCCAATCTCCTGAACGTAGCTGTCTGGATCCAGCAAGAGATCTATGCGCTCGCGTGCGGTAAGTTTCCCTTGCTTATGCTGGCGTTCGATCTTGTCCGGACCGCCGCCGAGACGAAGCTTTGTTTCGAGCTCGTCGAGTTCGTTGGTCAGTTCACGGAGTCTTTGGTTGGCGGGTTTCGCGACCGGGGCTTCAATCTTCTTCATCGTCAGCTTTGGGATTAAGTAACTCGAGTCCAGCAAAGCAAAAGTAACACGATAAATGACCTATCGTGAAATACCACCTGTAACTCTCGGTGACACTCTACTGCTCTCATTCTCACCGGGCTTCAGCCCGGTGCCAGGGCAACGTAAATGGACTGTCGGAACCGTTTCAACGGTTTTCCTGGCTTTGCCTCAAAAGTAGTTCTAGCGTTAGAGAAGCGAGCTTGCTCCTTGGTGTGGGGCGGTGGCTTGCCCCGCCGTATATGATGCTGTTGGTTTTGGGCTTTGCCCTTGATCCGATCTTTGTCCCAACAGTTCAAAGGGCAAGCCCGAACGAAGGGCAAAGCCCTGGTGATAATCCGGCCGCGAAGCGGCGGGGCAAGCCGCCGCCGCACACCAGCCGGCAAGCCGTTGAGCCCGTGAGAATGAGGACGGAGAAAACCTGTTGCCTGATCTTCTGCATTGGTTTGAACTACTGCATTTCCGTACTGCTCTGGTGATTTGTTTAGCGCAAGTCGCAGAATGTAAACGCTCTCTCGAATTCAAACCTAAGAGGTGCCTCACATGCTACCTAAATCATAGTTCTCACTCTTACCGAAGTTGCAAAGTGTAGCCCCCGTCAACCACACCTATAACCCTGTCTCACCACAGGAGAAAGGCAACAACAATGAGCGAAGTCAGAATCAACCTCTCCGATGCTAATCAAATTCTTCATGGAGAAGTCCATGGATCCGTTGGGGACAGGCTCGTAGCAGCACTGTCGGCTGAGCCAGAAACACTGCCTGAACTCGAAGCCGCTCTAGCTCGTTACGAGAAGCCGGATCCTGAATTCCCCGCCTTTCAATTCCTCACTAAGACTTCGGAAATAGACAAGCGACCATGGGATGCTGGTGTTCTCGTTATCGATCTTGCGGCGCGAATCGTGGCCGTCGAATCTGTTTACTCGAATCCAGGACCAGAGGGTGAGGTTACTTACCACAATGGCGAACACGAAACTGATGTTAGGGTCCCATATCGTCTT
>JBKPAL010000218.1:0-3502 GCA_046726395.1 Acidobacteriota bacterium | reverse complement strand
GCGCTTGCCACCGCACTCCAAAGATCGCGTCAACTGGTGAACTGCTTAGCCAAAAACTCTTCAGCGGCTACCTCCAATGCACCACCGAGTCCCGCACCTGTAGGCTCTCCAGGTTCAACACACCAACCCGCAAGCTTTCCGGCCATGCTGTGCCCAATTGCTTCCTTGAGTGACGTTTCGACGAACTTCCAGCCGTAGACCACTCTGCCGCTGAGTATCACGCGCGGAACCCCGAACCCCGCAATCACATTACCGATGCCGATACCAAGGTATTCGCCGACACGCTCGAGCGTACGTTGTGCTCGCATTTCTCCACTTTCCGCTTTCGCAACGATGTCAACGAATCTCGGCGCTCTTTGTGAGCCCATCTGAACGCGATCGCCCATATACAAGGACGAGGCAGCAGAGGCAGAGGCATACTGCTCCCAACAGCCGCGATTGCCGCAGACGCATTGCTTGCCACCCGCAACTATCGTCATATGCCCGAACTCACCGGCAATCCCCTGCCCTTCACCTGAACCTCTATAAACCTCACCTGCCAGGACAAGCCCGACTCCGATTCCAGTACCAGATCGCACCAGAATAAAATCATTAAGGAGGCCATCAACCATGTTCCTCAGTCTCAGTCTGGACTCGTAAAGTGCCGCAGCAGTTGCGTCGTTCTCAACAATGACCGCAGCCGTTTCTGGGCCGTTGTGACTGGCGCGGAATTTAAGCGCCTCGCCGATCGCTACATCATGCCAACCGAGTCGCGGAGCGTACAGCAACTTCATTCTTTCACTGTCAGTTGGTCCAGGAACACTCACGCCTATAACCGTCTGAACTCGCTCGGGAAAACGCTCGATCATCTTCTCGACTCGTTCATTCACTAACTTTAAAGCCGCTCTTTGATCTGCAGGAGTATCAAAGTCCTCTTCAGCGAGAAGTTTATTAGTCAGCGACGCGACGCCAATCTGCGTGCGGCGTACTCCAATATTCACTCCGACAAAAATCTCGCGCTGACTGCAAAAAGAAAGACCGAGCGCTGGACGTCCGACTAACCGCGACGCGGCAGTCCTGGCTACCTGCTGCTCACACAAAACACCGGCAGCGATTAAAGGCTTGAATATTTCGGTGACGGTGCTTCGGTTGAGAGCCAACCTTCTTGCCAACTCAACTCGAGGGATGGGCTGGGCAGCACGCACAAGTCGCAGGAGCGTGCGCCCGGTTTTCGTGGAGACTCTTAGATCGGCGGAGTGAGCACTCACGGGCGTTCTCGAGAAATCAGAATCCACAGATTACACAGATTTCACAGATAAAGACAAAACTCAAACAGAACTGACTTAACTATCAAGTTCTTATCTGTGTAATCTATGTAATCTGTGGATGGTTACTAAAGTGAGACGGTTTGTTCGGCCCAGAACTGGAACTCTCGATGCTTGTGCACTTCTGCCTTTGCCTGAATCTCGCCACTCGCGACTCGTATTACATGTTCGAAAACGCGCTTACCAACTTGATCGATAGTTTCAGTGCCGTCAATCACGCCACCTGCCGACAAGTCGAGGTCGTTAGACATTCGCTCGAACACTGGCGTGTTGGACACGAGTTTCACGACTGGCGCAATTGCATTGCCGATCGTTGTACCACGCCCCGTCGTAAAGACGACCATCGTTGCACCTGCTGCGACCAAACCAGGCGTTGACTCCTGATCATATCCAGGGCCTTGCATCAGATTAAGACCACGTTTCGTCGGCGTTTCCGCATATTCAATCACGCCTTCGATTCGCGTTGTTCCAGCCTTTGCGATCGCGCCAAGAGATTTGACGGTGATATTCAGTAGACCACCGGCGGCATTGCCGGGGCTTGGATTTTGATTTAGGACGGCTCCGAACTTGGAAGCATACTCTTTGTACCAATCGACCATGCGGTAGATCGCGCGGCCCACTTCCGCATCCTTGGCGCGACTGACAAGGATGTGCTCGGCACCACAAAACTCAGGTACTTCGGTAAGCAGCACAGTACCGCCACATCGGACTAAAAGATCAGCTGCGCTACCGAGCGAGGGATTCGCAGAGATTCCTGAAAAGCCATCCGAGCCGCCGCACTTCACACCGAGAACGAGTTCACTCACGGGCATCTGTTGACGAGTAATGCGGTTTACTTCGGGAAGCATATGCTCAACTTCGCGCAGGCCGCGCTCAATTGCAGCCTGGGTGCCGCCAATCTCCTGGATGCCAATCTTGGCTACAGGTTTGTTGAAAGACCGTTCTCGCTTCAGTAGATACTTCTCTACCTGGGCGAGATTCGTCTTCTCGCAACCGAGATCTATTAAGATCACTCCTCCAACATTCGGATGATCCGCATAGTTGGAAAGCGTGCGTAGCATCACATCGATCGTCGATCCATCCTGACAACCACAACCTTTATTATGTGGAATCGCAACGATGCCATCCACATTGGGATATTTCTCTCTGCTATAAATCGTGTATTCAGCAATCGTCGAAATCTGCTGCGCTTCGTGGCTCGCGCACATGCTGGTCGGCACGATCAGAACGAAGTTGCGGGTACCCGTTCTCCCATCTGGTCTGCGGAAGCCAGAGAAGAAAGGCCGCTCGCTCTCTGCGATGTAATCAGGGGCTGCTGTCTTTAGATCTTGTGGAAGATTACGTACCAGAGGAACGTCGTCAGTCATGTTCGCATGACTTATCTGCTGTCCTTCTCGAATTCCCAGCGAAGTTCCGATTGGTTGTCCGAACTGCAACACGAATTCACCTTGAGGGATGTCGCGGATCGCGAAACGATGACCAAGAGGCACTGCGCTTTCTACTTCGACAACGCGACCGTCTGGCACCGTGAGTCGCAGCTCAGGAAACGTCTCCTTTTTTACGACAGCAACATTGTCATCCGGATTAACGATTATTCCGAACTCGGCAATATCGGCGGTTTGTAAGTTTCCTACGCTACTCATGATTATTAGTTAGACCGGTAACAAGACGTCGCCCAGAATCAACGACCTCACGTTTGGATGAAACCGTAACCACAATCCAGGATTCTCATTTAATTGTTCCGCCCAACGCTCTTTATCAGCGAGATCGGTATCAAGAAATCGTCGATAAGACTCGCGCTTCTGTGGAGTAGTATCAGCATCGACTATAGATTGAACAACGCGCTTCGCTTTTAGGATCGCTGCGGGACCTAGCGTCAGTATGTGCGTTGCGGCCCGACACTCTGCTTCGTCAACCTCGGTAACTGCGCTGCCACCGACTTTGAATTTTTTGATGTGATGCTCAAGGATTGACGACGAAATCGGAATCATTCCCGCTACATCCGTCGCTGCAGCACCTGACCCTGGTTTGATGTATGCGAGATGTGAAGCGCCCTCTGCTTCCGGCCCTAATCCCAAAAAGAAGATATCGATCGCATCGACCATCTCGAGCATCTCGATGTATTTCGACAGATCAAGTTCAAGGTCGTATCCGTCTGTCTTGAACGAACCGAAGCTCTTAACTTTAGCGAAGAAGTC
>JBKPAL010000217.1:0-9110 GCA_046726395.1 Acidobacteriota bacterium | reverse complement strand
GCCAGATCTGATTCCGCTGCGCGTTTTGTCGCACCTCGGCAGCTGCCGGATTGAACTCAAACTTCCCCGCTTCTAGTCGACTAACCAGACTGTCGCCGCCTAACCACAACGTTCCCCAAACAACTGCCACTATTAGAACCACAAGCAATCCAACTCTTGCAGGCCAACTAACGAGAAATCGGAACGTGCCAAAATTCCGACCAGACGGCCGCAGACTGATCGCGAACAGAAAGCCCGCGCTAATTACCTGGGCTAACATGGCCAGGAGACCTCCGCGCGAATTCGACAACACGAGCGCACTCCAGATCGGGATCAGTGCACCGACATATAACAATGCTCGCTCACGACTTCCCGTGCGCCCGAGAATCATTCCCAGCGTTAGGCCAAAGCCCATCTCCATTAGAAAGGCAAAGTGGTTGCGGTTGATAAACTGGCCATAGCCTTGCCCGACGCCGAGCAGTGGTAGCCCAAATCCCAAGTGGTGCTGACTTGTTTGTCGAAGAATTCCAAACAGAGCGCTCGCGACGACAACGCAAATGATGACGTGGACTAGGGCCTGTGTTCGTGCGTCAGACATCGCATAACGAGACAACATTGCGCCCGCAAGAATCACGGCGAGGAATTGCACGACGAAAAAACGCGTGCCAAAAGGATCAGCACTGATTGCATTCCAAATCGGCTGTGAGATCTCTGCCGGAGAGGCTGCTGAAGTAGGTAGCGATATCGTTTGCAGAACTGCGAATCCTGACAGCAGAAGCAGTGGAAGCATGAGCGTCTCCGCGCCAGTTCGCCACGAACCAGTGAGGTATCCGTCCACGATCCACAAAATACTGATCGAAAAGATCGCGCAGACGAAAAGCGCTTTCCACCAAGCTTCGGCCGTGCCATACGGGACTGCAGTGAAGACAATCAAGCCGAGGAGACTCACGTAAATCACTGCACTTAGAACGTCGGAGACACGTCTCGACGTGCTTCGTTCAGCTGTCATTACTACTTCGTCGATGCTCGCTGCTTTAGCGATCAACTCGGTATTTCCTCTGGATTGATGCGCACGGCAATCTCGTCACTGCCCTTTTCTTTTTGTACAGCAGCGAAAATTCTTTCGGCAGCCAAAGATAATTGTTCTCTGAAAGGTCCACTGAGATAGTTCATGTCTACCAGCAATCGATCGCTGTCAAAAGAACGATAGAAATTGATCCAACCTAAGTCGTCGACTTGGCTTGAGAGCGGCAGTCGAAACGACCAATAGTTCTGCGAACCAATCACCTCATCAGGTTCAATATCTCCGTTGTGCCACCACCAGTTGACACGACCGTTGCGCAGTTCGACAGCCTGTGCCGAGTGACGATGATGACGCGCTCTAATCACTCGTTCATTTACTTCAGCATAGCCTGCCTGGCCCAACTGCATATTCGCGTAGGCAAACTCTCCGAATTCGAGCATCTGCTTCACAGCCTCTAACACATCATCCAAATTGTTTGCTTTAGACAACGCGAGACTCGCGCGGCGAATACGAATGTTGTTAGCAACTCGAATGCGCCGGTCGGCAACCGTCCGCTTTACGCCGGCTCTGATTTCCTCTACCTCGTGGTAACGTAAGTGCCCGACCGCAACGATCACTGCCACCGTGATGACAAAGAGCGCCAAGCCGGTTAGTGGTGAAGATGTTTTGGTGAAGATAGCCGCCAACAACCCGAATGCGGCACACACTGCGTAAAGGACCAGAACGACGTGCCGCTGCGACCATCCGCGCGCAAGCAACATGTGATGGATGTGTTCGCTATCACCTTGAAAGAGGGGCCTTCCTCCGACCATGCGGCGAGCCAGCGTCACGCCGGTGTCCACGACTGGCAATCCGAAAGCCAGGATCGGAGTGATCACGGCCACTGCGGTCGTAGCTTTTTGTGTACCGAGCACTGATAGGGCAGCCAGCGTAAATCCGATGAAGAGCGAGCCCGAGTCACCGAGGAAGATCGAAGCAGGGTTAAAGTTGTATCGCAGAAATCCTGCCAGTGCTCCACACATGACGAGGGTGACAACGATCATCAACGGTTTTTCGCCGGAGAGCGAAATAACGAGAATTACGATTGATGAGAATAGCGCCGCGCCTGAAGCGAGTCCGTCCATTCCATCGATAAGGTTGAACGCGTTCGCTATTCCGACCAACCACACTACTGTCACTATGAAACCTATCGTCGAAGGGAGCTCAACGGTCCCGAACATTGGAATCGCCAGCACCTCGATTCTGCCGCCCATGAAGTAGAACAACGTGGCCATCAGCGACAGCGCAATAAACTTCACTGTTGCGTTCGCTCCTCGCAGGTCGTCGTAAACTCCGAGGCAAAGAACCAGCAGTGCAGGAATCAACGTCACGAGAAGATCAGGTACATAACTTCGTAGGGAGTGTGTCAGCAGATTGTCGACGAACGGCAGCGCTGAAAGCGCGACAATCATTGAAGAGAAGATTGCAATCCCGCCCAGGCGCGGCACAGCTCTGACGTGAACCTTGCGCTGATCATTTGGCAGATCAAGTAGTTGGAACCGCTGACACAGCCGGCGGACCAGGGGCGTAATCGCTAGTGAGGTAAACGTTGCAATCAGAAATAAAGCCAAATAGGTATTCATAAGAGGATTTTGATTGGGTGTGAAATCGTCAGTAGATCAGTTGCGCTCGCTGGCGAAAACTCTATCAACGACCTCGAGTGCAGCGCCGTTGTTCTTTGCCTCAAGCACTTCGATGAGTTTCGGGAGCAGCGCCTCTTTCGAAAAGCTGCTTACTGATGATAAATGGTTGGATTGAGTGTTTAGGCTTGCAGCAGTCACGATGTGACGTACAACATCGTCGGCTGCTCCATGTAGTGCGTGGTAAACACCGTAAGAAGGGTCGAGCTTGGAAATGATCTCGGCTATGGAACTTTCGGTTGGACCGATGTAGAGGACTGGCGCGCCCACAGCGAGAATGTTGTAGATCTTGCACGGGTGAACGATACCAACAAAAGCGTCACCCATGACGGCGACGTGTAAATCCGCAGCTGATAAGGCACCCGCCAACTGCTCAGGTGGTTGGTATGGTAAGCAGACCACATTCCCCAAACGGTGTTCAGCAGCATAAGTCATGACCTTGGCCTGCTCGCTTCCTCCACCCATAAAGCAGAAACGGATATCTTCTCGTTCATGAAGCAGCGATGCGGCGTAAAGTAATGTGTTCAGCGGATGGCACGGACTGTGGTTGCCTGCGTACATCACCACGAATTTGTTCTTCAGATTGTGCTGCAGCCGAAACTCTTCCCTTCCCCTCGCGTGATGAGCGACAACATCATCAAACGCCCATGGAGATATAACTGCGATCCGTTCAGCGCTGACGCCCTTGGCCATGACTCGATGCTTCATGAACCGATCAAGCACAATGACTCGCTCGGAATGCCGCAGACTGTAACGTAACAGTCGATCGAGCCATCTGGTTGTAAGTGAATTTGGATTTAGCCATCCGGCCGCAACGGCTTCATCTGGATTCAGGTCCATCACCCAGAAAAAGAATTTACCGCCAGATATCTGAACGAAGAGTGCTCCTATGAAAGAGATCAGCGGCGGTGAGGTAAGTCCCACTACACAATCGAATCGAGGCAACAGCATCAGCTTCACTGTGCAGGCCAGTAGAAAGCTAAGAAAGTTAACAGTCCGTCGCCACCTCGTGCTCTTCCCTATTGAAAGTGAAGGAACCCGAATGATCTTTATTCCGTTCCACGTTTCTCGTTTCGCGAAACGCTTGCTGGGATCGTCATAACCGCGATCGCCCGTCAGGGCGGTAACGTCATGTCCTCGCTCGACCAGCCCGCATGCGAGACTCGTGAGCTGCTGAGCGGTCGCCATCACGTCTGGATAGAAACACTGATTCAGTAACAGTATGTTCACTCTGTTGATTGGAATTGCAGGCGCGAGAGAAACCTAACGGACAGCAGAAGAAGGTAACTTGGAAAACCGTAAAGAGATTTTCCATTCGTCATTTGACATTTATCATTTGGTCATTTGTTTCCCAAGGCACGAGTCTTTGGTGGTGTGTCGAGCGTTTGCAAATTCGCGTAATAACCAAATGATAAATGTCAAATGACGAATGGAGAATTTTTTGCGCTTGCTCTGCTTGCCGTCCACAACGCTTGCGGGCTCATTCTCAGTGTGGTGAAACCGCTGGCTTCACCACTGTCTTGAAGTATGCAACCGTCTTCTCGAGTCCTTCCTTTAGCGGAATGGTGGGGTTCCATCCGAGTAGCTCCTGGGCCCGAGAGATGTTTGGCTGGCGTTGTTTGGGATCGTCCTGCGGCAATGGCAGATATTGCACATTAGCTGCCGAACCACAGATGCGTGCAACCTCCTCTGCCAGTTGTTTGATGGTGAACTCGCCGGGATTACCCAGGTTGACTGGCTCATACAGATCCTCAGCGTTCATCAAACGTACGAGTCCTTCCACCAAATCATCCACATAACAAAACGATCTGGTCTGATCTCCTTCGCCGTAAAGAGTGAGAGGCTGGCCTCGCAAAGCCTGTACGATGAAGTTCGAAACAACGCGCCCGTCGTTCTCGAGCATACGTGGTCCATACGTATTGAAGATGCGAGCGATCCTCGTATCAACTTGATTCTGGCGGTGGTAATCCATCATCAGCGTTTCCGCTATACGTTTGCCTTCGTCATAACACGAACGCAGCCCGATCGGGTTGACGTTACCCCAATAATCCTCGGTCTGAGGATGGACGAGTGGATCGCCGTACACTTCTGACGTTGACGCCTGCAGAATGCGTGCATGAACACGTTTCGCCAGTCCCAGCATATTGATCGTGCCCATAACGCTTGTCTTGACGGTCTTGACTGGATTGTATTGATAGTGAATGGGTGACGCCGGGCACGCAAGGTTGTATATCTGGTCCACTTCCAACAGTATTGGTTCGATGACGTCATGCCGGATCAACTCGAAACGTTGGGTGTCGAGTAACGGAAGAATATTGTCGCGCCGGCCGGTGAAGAAGTTATCGAGGCATAATACGTCGTGGCCTTCTCTTAAGAGGCGTTCACAAAGATGCGAGCCGATAAAACCAGCACCACCTGTAACGAGGATTCGCATAGAGTCTCCCGAAAAGCTTTTTGAATGCAGTCGCTCAACATTTTGGAGTGCGGTGGCAAGCGCAGCGCGACACCGCTTTGGATTATCAGGTGACCTTCGAGCTTTGAATAACCGACCTGTGATCCAAAGCGCCGTCGCCGCTTCGCTTTGCCGGCGCACTCCAAATTAGTCCCCGAGAGTACGTGTAATGGCCGCGAGATCTGATTGCACCATCTCACTGACCAACCGCGCGAAGGTGTACTCGGGCTTCCACCCTAAGACGTTGCGAGCCTTACTTGCATCTCCGACAAGTTGATCGACTTCAGCCGGACGATAGAACCTCTCGTCTACCTTGACGTACTGCTTGTAATCCAGACCGACTTCGCCAAAAGCACGTTCGCAAAACTCTCTCACGCTGTGTGACTCACCAGTGGCAACGACATAGTCATCGGGTTCCGGCTGTTGCAACATCAAGTGCATCGCTCGTATGTAATCCTTTGCATGGCCCCAATCGCGTCGTGCCTCCAGATTGCCCAACCGCAGTTCAAAAGCGAGACCTAGTTTTATTTTCGCGACGGCGCTGCTGATCTTCCGGGTTACAAATTCGAAGCCACGACGTGGCCCTTCATGATTAAAAAGAATCCCGTTGATACAAAACATATCGTGGGCTTCACGATAGTTGCGGGTCAATTCAAATCCGGCGACCTTGCTGATTCCGTAAGGACTGCGTGGATGAAAGCGAGTGGTTTCTCTCTGCGGCACTTCGTCCACTTTACCGAACATCTCGCTGGATCCGGCAAAATAGAAACGACACTTTGGTCGAAGCTCACGCAACGCTGCGAGCATGTAGTGAGTTCCATTGATGTTGGTGTTCAAGGTCGAGAAGCCATCGGCAAAACTCTCTGCTACGAAACTCTGTGCGGCCAGGTGATAACACTCATCAAAGTCGTAACGGCTGACGACGTTGAAGATGCTCGGGTAGCTTTCCAGGCTTCCTGAATGTAGTGTGACTCGATCAAGTAGATGAGAGATGCGGCCGGTCCTTGTCTCGGGAGCCTCAAGCGCGACTCGCCTTACTAACCCGTGGACCTCATAGCCAAGATCAAGCAAATGCTCGGCGAGGTAGCTACCATCTTGCCCGGTGATTCCCGTTATAAGCGCTTTCTTCTTTTGCATGAACTCTGGCTATGGATTGACCGAAGGCGCAGGCGCTAACACCTTTTCCATTCATCATTCGACCATTTATCATTTCGTCATTCTGTGCCCAGTGAATGAGCCCAGAAGATCAACCTCACCAATTCGAATGAACTCGGCCGAACTTTCACAATCTCGTGCTGACGAACTTGAAGAGCGTTTGATTAATTTTGCAGTGCGAATCATTAAGCTTTCAGCCGCTCTTCCTAAAACATCTGCCGGAAAACACATAGCCGGCCAAATCTTGAAATCTGGTACTTCGCCAGCTCCGAACTACGCAGAAGCGAGAGGCGGTGAGAGTTTCGCCGATTTTGTCCACAAGCTTCGGATTGTTCTTAAGGAGCTAAACGAAACCCAAGCTTGGCTAAGAATTATTGAACGGAGCCACCTCCTCAATGGTCTGCTTCTTACAGACATCATTATTGAGAACAACGAACTCTGCAGAATTTTTGCCTCATCTCTAAAAACATCTCGGAGGAAGCAGATGACCAAATGATAAATGTCAAATGATGAATGGAAAATCATGCCTTTCTTCGCAGTGCCTGATTCCCCAAATACAGCGCATCCATCTTTGTCTTCAGGAAACAATCGATTGCTTCGCGTGGCGTGGCGACGATTGGCTCATTCTCATTGAAAGACGTGTTCAGCAACACAGGCACTCCTGTCAAAGCATGAAACTCTGAGATCAGTTCGTAGTAGCGCGGGTTGACTGCACGTGACACTGTCTGCAATCGCCCTGATCCATCTACGTGCGTTACTGCAGGAATGTCGCGCCGCCTCTGCGGTCGAACTTGATAGACCATCAGCATCGTCGGTGCCGGATGACTCTGTTCGAAATAGGTATCCGTGAACTCTTCCAGAATCGATGGAGCAAACGGTCTAAATGCTTCGCGCTTCTTTATGCGTTGGTTCAAGATGCTCTTCATCTCGACTCGCCGTGGGTCAACCACAATCGAGCGATTCCCTAGCGCGCGAGGTCCAAACTCCATGCGGCCCTGAAACCATCCAACAACCAGCCCTTCAGCAATATCATTAGCTGCTCGGCGAGTCAATTCTTCATCCCTATAAGTTTCATACTCCATTCCCATCGATTCGAGTTCGGCTCGAATGTCGGCATCACTGAACTCAGGACCCGTATACGCAGCCTCCATCACTGATCCGCGTGGTCCGTTTAGGAGTCCGTTATAGATCTCATAACAAACACCCAGCGCGGTCCCGCTATCACCAGCGGCAGGTTGTACGAAGACACGACGAAACGGCGTATTAAGCAGAATCTTGCCGTTCATTACCGAGTTGTAAGCCACACCTCCTGAGAGCCCCAGATCGGTTAACCCAGTGTCTTCATGAAGGTGGTTCAATAAGTGGAACCCAATCTCTTCCAGTCTCAGTTGCAAACTCGCGGCAATGTCTCGGTCACGATCCGTAATCGATTTTCCGGGAGCACGTGGTGGGCCGAAGGTGCGAGTAAACTCGTCAGAGAAGATCTGGCCGATGACGGGTGAGCCATCCTCCCAAGTCATATCCACTCCTTCAGCGTGATGACGAAAGTAATCGAGGTTAAGACGAAACTGACCCTCTTCAGATGTTCGAATGATGTCGCGGAACTCCTCGATGTAGCGCGGGCGTCCATATGGCGCAAGACCCATGACTTTACCCTCGTCACCATATTGCGGGAATCCTAGAAACTGAGTTGTCGCCGTGTAAGCAATTCCCATTGAGTGGGGATACTCGACCTGACCAAGCACCTCGATCTTGTTGTCTTCTCCTTTGGCCCACATGGTGGAAATGAAATCGCCAAAGCCATCAATCGAGAGCAGCGCAGCCTGTTGGAAGGGAGAAACATAAAACGAGCTCGCAAGGTGAGCGCGGTGATGTTCGATGTTATGAAACTGCGCCCGCACTTCAGTTTTAGGAACTCCCATGATTCGGGCGAGCTCATCTTTCACGTCCCGCACTCTGGCTGCATTGTCGAGACGATCCTTTACCTGACGAAAAATGCCGCGTGTCGTTCTTGAGGCGTTACCGTTCCCTGATTCTCCGGTTTCCTCGTCATTGACCGTCAACGCGTCGGGCTGTGGAGCGCCCGGCGGAACGGCCACCGCAAGCCGCGCAGCGCGAGTAGCAGCGAAAAGCACTTTCTTGTGCAGATGTGCAGATGGATCCCGCGACACACCGACATGATCGACATCGTCGAAAGTGATTCCTGCTGCCGCGAGGCAATAACGGACTGCGACGATGGGAAACCCGGCGCAGTGCTTGACGCGGTTGAAACGTTCTTCTTCTACGGCGGCTATTAGTTCGCCGTCTTTGATGATCGCCGCAGCAGCGTCACCGTGGTAAGCATTTAATCCAAGAATGTACATTGATTAGAATTTCGAATTTTGAATTTCGAATTTCGGATTGCGAATTGCAAATTTCGTTTTTGCCATCAGGCCCTTGTCATTGCGCGCGGGAAAATTCGGATTGTACCTTGTCTTTAAATTCGAAATTCGCAACCCGCAATTTATAGGTGTCTCTTGGTCCACTCGTTGAGTACATACAAACTCCAGGGGCGAGACCAACTCGTATGACCCTGCAAATGGCTGTTCCAAATCTTCTTCACTTGACCACCATCCAGTAGCTGGTCCAGTGAGGTGGAGAGTTCACTCAATCCCTTCTCCATGCTTACCCTCAAAGGGCCTTTCAACCATGTGGACCATGGAAAAGTAAATCCTCGCTTTGGTTGCTCAACCACCTGTTGTGGCAACAGATCGCTCAAAGCCGAAACTAAGAGCGCTTTTGGCACGCCCTTCCTAACTTTTGCCGATTCCGGTAACTGAGT